>CAZHSL010000004.1:0-22779 GCA_964535185.1 uncultured Corynebacterium sp. | reverse complement strand
CCGACAGCGCGATCAGCACCTCGTCGGTGTGCAGGCGCGGGTTGCGCGAGCCCAGATGCTCAGTCTTCAGCGTCTGGATCGGCTCGATCGAGGACGGGGAGAGCAGCTGCACCGAGTCCTCGAGACCGGCCAGGTGCTTGAGCGCGTTCAGCAGCATCGCCGCCGAGCAGCCCAGCAGCGCGGAGGTCTTCCCGGTGATCAGCGTCCCGTCGGCCAGCTGGATCGCCGCTCCCGGCTCCCCGGTGCGCGCCTCGATCGCCAGGGCCGGCTGGACCACGGCGCGGTCGTCGGGCGCGCAGCCCGCCTTGGACATGATCATCCCGATCCGCTGCGAGACGACGTCGTCGACGTCGTTGATCCGCTCGTGCATGAGGGCCTTGTAGTAGCGGCGGATGATCTCCTGGCGCGAGGCCTCCCGGCACACCTCGTCGTCGACGATGCAGTCACCGGCGAGGTTCACCCCCATGTCGGTGGGGGAGGCGTAGGGGGAGGCGCCCGTCAGCCGCTCCAGCAGGGTGCGCAGCAGAGGGAACACCTCCACGTCGCGGTTGTAGCTGGTGACCTGCTGGCCGTACGCGGCCAGGTGGAAGGGATCGATGAGGTTGAGATCGTCCAGATCCGCGGTCGCTGACTCGTAGGCGAGGTTCACCGGGTGCTCGAGCGGCAGGTTCCAGATCGGGAAGGTCTCGAACTTCGCGTACCCGGCGCTGATCCCGCGCTGATGGTCGTGGTAGATCTGCGACAGGCAGGTGGCGAGCTTGCCCGAACCGGGCCCCGGCGCGGTCACCACGATGAGGTCCCGGCTGGTGCGGGTGTACTCGTTCGCGCCGAAGCCCTGCTCCGAGACGATCCGGTCGGTGTCCTGGGGATACCCGGGGATCACGGTGTGGCGAGCGACCCGCAGGCCGAGGCGCTGCAGGCGCTCGACGAAGGCGTGCGCCACATGGTTGGAGTCCTCGAGCTGCGTGAGCACCACGTTCTCCACCAGGAAACCGTGCTCGCGGAACACGTCGATCAGGCGCAGTACGTCGTCCTCGTAGGGGATGCCGAGATCCGCACGCACCTTCTGGCGCTCGAGGTCCTTCGCGTTCAGGCACACCAGGATCTCCAGCTCGTCCCGCAGACGATGCAGCATGGCGATCTTGTTGTCCGGGGTGAAGCCGGGCAGCACCCGCGAGGCATGGTGGTCGTCGAAGAGCTTCCCGCCCATCTCCAGGTACAGCTTCCCGCCGATCTGCTCGCGTCGGCGCTGGATGTGGCGGGACTGCAGCTCGATGTACTGCTCACGATCGAAGCCGATCGATGCACGGGCAGGGAACGGGCGAGAGCGGGGATCCGTGGCGGTCACTCCGGCACGCTAGCACCGACCGAGGCGGAACCGGGGCTTGCGGGCATCCGTGCACTGCGCCATGATGGCTGGCCTCGCGTCAGGTGGACGGCATCGGAGCCGATGCCCACGGCCCACCGCGCGGCACCTCCGCTCCACCCGTCCGTTCTCCGCACAGCCGCTATCGATACGAATCGACATCGTCGTCCCGACAGAGGAAGCAGGTTCTCCATGGCCTCCCGCCCCGGCGCACTGCCGCCCGCAGCACCTCCTCGTCCCAGCCGCCGCGCCCTCGGCCTGGGCGCCCTCGCCGTGCCCGGACTGCTGGGCCTGGCCGGGTGCGGCTCCGACACCGCCGGCGGAGGGCAGGACCACATCCGGATCGTCGACTACTACAACACCCCGGCGGACGACGTCGCGATCAACGGCACCTTCGAGAAGTGCGCCGCGGAGCTGGGGCTCACCTTCTCCCGAGAGAGGGTCCCCGGCGACCAGCTGGTCGCGAAGGTGCTGCAGATGGGATCCTCGCGCACCCTGCCGGACCTGCTGATGCTCGACAACCCCAACGTCCAGCAGGTCGCGGCCTCCGGCGCGCTGGCCCCGCTGGAGCAGTACGGGCTCAGCACCGAGGGGATCACCCCCGCGGTCGCCGACCTCGGCATGTACGAGGACACGCTGTACGGCATCGCGCCCACCGTGAACACCATCGCGCTGTTCTACGACGCCGCCGCCCTCGAGGAGGCGGGCATCGCCCCGCCGACGACGTGGGACGAGCTGCGCGAGGCGGCTGCCGCGCTGACCACCCCCGAGCGCTACGGCCTCGCCTTCTCCGCGATCGCCAGCTACGAGGGCACCTGGCAGTTCCTGCCCTTCATGTGGTCCAACGGGGGCGATGAGACCGACCTCGACGGCGAGGGAGTGATCGGCGCCTCCCGGTTCTGGTCCGACCTCGTGCGTGAGGGCCTCGTCTCCCGCTCCGTCGTCAACTGGGGCCAGGGCGATGTGATCGACCAGTTCAAGGCCGGGAACGTCGCCATGGTCGTCAACGGGCCCTGGAACATCGCCGGGCTCGAGGCGGACACCCCCGAGCTCGACTGGGACGTGGTCACCATCCCCGTCCCCGAGGCCGGCACCGATCCCGTCGCACCCCTGGGCGGAGAGGTGTGGACCGTGCCGATCACCGGCGACGAGGAGAAGCAGGAGAAGGCCGGCGCCCTGCTGAAGGCGTTCGTCGCCGCAGAGAACCAGCTGTACATGGCGGGGGAGCGCTCCACCATCCCCGGTGACACCGCAGCCGCCGAACAGTTCGCGGACGAGCACCCGGAGCTGGCCACCTTCGTCCGGCAGGTCTCCACCGCCCGCTCCCGCACCGCCCAGCTGGGCCCCGACTGGCCGCGCACGGCCAAGGCCATCTACACCGCCAACCAGCGCGTGCTGGTCGACGACACCGATCCGGCCGAGGCGTTCGATGAAGCCGCCCGGACCGTCGACGCGTCCAGGACCGAGAGCTGACCGAGGAGCCGCCATGACCACCACCGCTGTTCAGCCCGGCGCGCAGAGCGCGGCACGGCCCACCGGGGCCCTCTCGGCCGCCCGCCGGCGAGCCCGACGCCGGGACCTCCTGGTCCGCTATGCGTTCGTCGCGCCGGCCGCCCTCTACATGCTCGCGTTCTTCGGCTACCCGATCGTGAAGAACCTCGTGATGAGCTTCCAGGCCTACGACTTCACGACCTTCTTCAACGGCGAGGCGCCCTTCGTGGGCCTGGCCAACTACAGGGCCACCCTCGCCGACCCGATCTTCGTGCGGGCCCTCGGGAACACCGCCCTGTTCACCGTCGGCTCGATCCTGGGCCAGTTCGTGCTGGGCATGGCGCTGGCCCTCTACTTCCGCAGGAAGTTCCCGCTGTCGGGCTTCCTGCGCTCGCTGCTGCTGCTGCCGTGGCTGCTGCCGATGATCGTCTCCGCCGCCGTGTGGCGCTGGATCCTCGAGCAGGACAACGGCGCCCTGAACCGCTTCCTCGAAGGTGTCGGCCTCATCTCCGAACCGATCCCGTGGCTGGTCAGCTCCGACACCGCGCTGCTGGCGGTGATCATCGTGAACATCTGGCTGGGGATCCCCTTCAACGTGGTGCTGCTGTACAGCGGGCTGCAGTCCATCCCGGACGAGCTCTACGAGGCCGGGCAGCTGGACGGCGCCACCGGCGCGCGGTCGTTCCGGCACATCACCCTGCCGCTGCTGCGCCCGGTGGTCTCCGTGGTGCTGCTGCTCGGGGTGATCTACACGATCAAGGTCCTCGACCTCATCATCGGCCTGACCGGCGGCGGCCCCGCCAACGCCACCCAGACGCTCGCCACCCGCAGCTACGAGATGAGCTTCATCGAGTTCGACTTCGGCCAGGGCGCCGCGCTGAGCAACATCCTGATCCTGATCGCCCTGGCCTTCAGCCTCGTCTACCTGCGCGCGAACGCCCGCCCCGCGAAGAACGGATGACCGCGATGAGCACCATCACCACCGTCGCCCCCGCCGCACCGGCACCGTCCGCGGCCCGGCGCCGCCGGCCCGCCCGCACCTGGCTGCACACCGCGATCGGCGTCGTGCTGGTCGCGATCATGCTGTTCCCCGTCTACTGGATGGTCAACGCCTCCCTCGCACCGGCGGGCAGCAGCCTCACCACGCAGTGGCTGCCGCTCGAACCGGACTTCTCCGGCTACTCGCGAGCGCTGGCCGATCAGGGACAGAACCTCGTCACCTCGCTGATCGTCGCGATCGGCGCCTGCGTGCTGTCGGTCGCGATCGCCGCCCCCTGCGCCTACGCGCTGGCCCAGTTCCGGATCAGGGGCACGGCCGTGCTGCTGTTCTTCGTGCTGATCAGCCAGATGATCCCGGGCATCGTCATCGCCAACGCGCTGTACACCGTGTACACGCCGCTGGGGATGATCAACTCGATCCCCGGCCTGATCCTCGCCGACGCCTCCCAGGGCATCCCCTTCGCGATCCTCATCATGCGCGCCTACCTCGAGACGTTCCCGACCTCCATCGTCGAGGCCGCACGGGTCGACGGCTGCGGGCACCTGCGCGCCTTCTGGTCGATCGTGCTGCCCGTCTCGAAGAACTCGCTGATCACCGCCGGCATCTTCTCGTTCCTTTTCGCCTGGAGCGACTTCCTGATGGCGCTGACGCTGACCACCGGCGAGTCCCTCCGCCCGGTGACCCTGGGGCTGTACACCTACATCGGCACCAACGACACCGACTGGAGCGCCGTGATGTCCACGGCCGTGCTCTCCTCCCTGCCCGCGGTGATCCTGATGATCATCGCCCAGAAGTACGTCGCCGCCGGCGCCACCGGCGGCGCCGTCAAATGACTCGGGGCCGGTCCGCCATCGGACCGACCCCTGCACGACCTGAACCCCGACGAGAGGACCCCTCATGACCACCACCCCGCCCGCCGTGCCCCTGCGCGTGACCGTCTGGGGCGAGAACCGCCACGAGCAGCGCGACCCGCGCGTGCGCGAGCTCTACCCCGACGGCATGCACTCCGCGATCCGCGACGGGATCGTCGAGCACCACGGGGACGCCGTCACCACCCGCATCGCCCTCCTGGACGACTCCGAGCACGGCCTCACCGAGGAGGTGCTCGCGAAGACCGACGTCCTCACCTGGTGGGGGCACATGGCCCACGGCGAGGTCTCCGACGAGGTCGCCGAGCGGGTGCAGAAGCACGTGCTGGCCGGCATGGGCCTGGTGGTGCTCCACTCGGGCCACTGGTCCAAGCCCTTCACCCGCCTGATGGGCACCACCTGCACCCTGCGGTGGCGCAACGAGGCCGATCGCGAGCTGGTGTGGACGGTGAACCCCTCCCACCCGATCGCCGAGGGCGTGCCCCACCCGATCGTGATCGACGAGCAGGAGATGTACGGCGAGCACTTCGACATCCCGGTGCCCGACGAGCTCGTGTTCGTCTCCTCCTTCAGCGGGGGAGAGGTGTTCCGCTCCGGCTGCACCTTCCGCCGCGGCAAGGGGAAGATCTTCTACTTCAGCCCCGGCGACCAGGACTACCCCGTCTACCACCACCGGGACGTGCGCCGCGTGATCGCCAACGGGGTGGCGTGGGCACGCCCCGCGGTGACCGACCGCGAGGTGCCCTTCCTGGACCGGTACGAGACCGACTGGTTCCTCACGGGCAGCGGCGGCCAGGGGCTGGGCGACGCGGAGGCAGCGGGGAAGGGCGCATGAGCGCGGCACAGCCCGCGCCCGTCCCGGTCGTCGTCGTCGGCGCCGGAGGCATGGGGCGCGCCTGGATCTCCACGGTGCTCGGCAACGCCGCGGCCCGGCTGGTCGGCGTGGCGGACGTGCTCGACGGCGCCGCCGAACGGGCTGTGGCCGACGTGGTCCCCGAGGCGCTGCGCGAGCGCGTCGTCACCGGCACCGACGGGGTCGAGGTGGCGCGGCGCGCCGGCGCCGAGGCGGTCATCGACGTGACGATCCCCGCCGCCCACCACGCCGTCACGGCCGACGCCCTGCACGCCGGCTTCCCGGTGCTGGGGGAGAAGCCGTGCGCGGCCACCCTCGCCGAGGCGGTCTCCCTCGCCGGGCACGCGGAGACCACCGGGTCGCTGTTCATGGTCTCCCAGTCCCGGCGCAACAATCCCCACCTGCACGAGGCGCGGCGGCTGGCCGAGGAGCTCGGCGGCGCCGGCATCGTGGACACCCGCTTCGCGAAGGCGCCGCGGTTCGGCGGATTCCGCGACGAGATGGCGCACCCGCTGCTGGTCGACATGGCGATCCATGCCTTCGACGCGGGCCGGGTGCTGCTGGCGGGCCTGCCCGTCTCCGTCACCGCGACCTCCTACAACCCCTCCTGGAGCTGGTACGCGGGCGATGCGGCGGCCACCGCCGTGATCACCTACGACAGCGGGGCCGTGCACACCTACTCCGGGTCCTGGTGCTCCCCGGGCGACGAGACCAGTTGGAACGGCGACTGGGCGCTCAGCTGCGAGCGCGGCACCGTGCGCTGGGACGGCGAGGGCCCGCCGACGGCGCACCTCCCCGGCCGCGAGCCGGCCCCGGGCCGCACGCCCGACGCGAGCGACCGCTGGGAGCTGGACGCCTCCCTGATGAGCTTCTGCGCCGCGCTGCGGGGCGGGCCGGTCCCGGACACCGAGGTCCACGCCAACGTCTGGACCCAGGCGATCGTCGAGGCGGCGGTGCGCTCGGCGGAGACGGGCAGCAGGGTCGCCCTCGCGGCCCTGCTCGACGAGGCCCTCGACCAGGCGCGCGCCCTGGATTCCGCCGATGGGCGCTCCACCGCGCTGACCACGTGGAAGACTGGCGCCACCGGCCTCGTCCAGGGGTAGGGGGCGGATCTCGGAGGGAGCGGGAGCATGGGGAGCAGCAGGGGGCGGCGGTCGACGGCGCCCACGAGCCAGGACGTGGCCCGGCTCGCCGGCGTCTCCCAGTCGACCGTCAGCTACGTGCTCACCGGCTCCCGCCCCATCTCCGAGAGCACCCGCGCACGCGTCGAGGAGGCGATCGCCGAGCTCGGCTACCACCCGAACTCCGGAGCCCGCACCCTGCGCTCGCGGCGCAGCGGGGTCATCGGTCTGATGGTCCCGGAGGCCGACTCCGACGACGGCGTGCTGATGGTGTTCATCGGCGCGATCGCCCGGGAGGCACGCCGCCACGGCTACGACATCCTCCTGGTCACCGCGCAGGAAGGGGCCGAGGGCATCCGCCGCGTGGTGCGCACCGGCGTGTGCGAGGCGCTGATCCTCATGGAGCTGGACCGCGTCGACGAGCGCATCGCGCCGGTCCTCGAATCGGGGCTGCCCTTCCTCACCCTGGGCAAGCCCGAGGAGTTCCCCGAGGGCTCCGTGGTGGACCTCGACTTCGCGATGCTCGGGCGGATGGTCGTCGAGCGCGCCGTCGAGGAGGGATGCGACCGCCTGCTGCTGTTCGGGGACCCGGGCAGCAGGCGCATGCGCAACGACGTCTCGCGCTTCCTGGCCGGCGTCGAGGACGCCGCCGAGGAGGAGGAGCTCGAGGTGGTGCTCGACGGCGGTGCGCTCGCCGAGGTGCCGCAGCGCGCCCTGCGCGCGACCCTCCCGAACCGGCGCACCGCGCTGTTCGGCCTGAACGGCGTGCGCCAGGTGCTGTTCGCCATGGCCGCCACCGGTGCCCTCGTGGACGAGACCCGGCTGCTGATCGCCCTCAGCGGCGAGGACCTCGCCGACATCAGCCCGCTGCTGGCCGCCGTGCCGCAGCTGGACCCCCGCCGGATCGAGATCAGCGAGCTGGCCGTGCGCGAGATGGTGCGACTGCTGCGCACCGACGGGGCGATGCCGCGGATCACCCTGGTCGAGCCGCGCTGGCTCGAGGGGTGAGGACGGGCCCGCGCCGGAGAGCGGTCACCGCTCCCGCGGCAGCCAGATCCGCATCGCCCCGGGGCCGCGGTTGCCCCACCGGGCGAAGGGGACCGCGGTCACCGTGACCGGCACGCCCTGGGCGGCCGGAGCGTCGACGTCGCGGTAGAGGGTCCCGCTGTCCGGCACGTGGTGCAGGGCGAGCTCGATCCCGCCGTCCGCGCGCGGCGTCGCGGCGGCGCCCGCGGGCACCCGCAGGTCGTCGACCTCGACACCGTCCGGCATGTCCACCTGCTCCAGGCAGAGCACCAGCGGACCGCGCTCGAGGGCGAGGCAGTCCCGGGTCGCATCCACCCGCGGATGCGGCACCGTCCAGCGCGGCGGCATGTCGAACTCGATCGCGGCCCCGTCGACCTCCTCGAGCCCGAGCTCGAGCCGCTGCGCGGTGAGCTCGGCCGGACTCAGGGGCCGAGCCGTACCACCGGAGAGGGTGACTGTGCCGGCGCGCACCCAGCCCGGGATCCGCACCCCGAGCCGAGCCCCCTCGGCGGCACGCAGCGGATCCAGACGCAGACGGAGCAGGCCGGAGTCGGGGTAGGAGGTCTCCACATCGAGGCGGCCGGAGCCGAGCTCGGCCGGGAGATCGATCGTCATCGCGCCGTGCTGGAGCAGCTCGAGGCTGGGCCCCTCCTCGTCCTCCCGCACGGCGGCGACGTACGCGCCGAGCTGGGCGATCGTGCGCGCGATGTTGGGCGGGCAGCAGGCGCACGAGTACCACTCCCGGCGCTCGGCGGGGGCGTTCTCCTCGTCGAAGCGATCCGGGCGGCGCTGCAGAGGATTGGAGTAGAAGAAGCGGGTGCCGCTGGCGTCGACCGATGCGGCCAGCGCATTGTGGATCTCCCGTTCGATCACGTCCCCGTGGCGGGGGTCGTCGCCCGCGAGCATCATCCGCCAGGTCCAGTGGAGGTCCGCGATGGTCGCGCAGGTCTCGGCGTAGGCGCGGTCCGAGGGCAGCTCGTGGTCGTTGCCGAAGGACTCGTCGCGGTGCCGGGACCCGAAGGCGCCGGAGAGGTACATCTTGCGCGTGTGCACCCGATCCCACTGCTCGTGCATCACGGCGCCGAGCGCCGCCTCGCCGGTCTCCAGGAAGAGATCGGTGACCCCGGCGTCGAGGTACAGCTGGCGCACGGCGTGACCGGTGGGGTCGGGCGCCTCCCGCACCGGCAGGTGGTCCTGGAAGTAGTGGCTGCCGAACCCGCCTCCGGGCAGGATGCCGCGCCCGCGCTGGTCCACCAGGTGCTGGGCGAGCGCGAGGTGGCGCTCCTCGCCGGTGTGGCGGTACAGCTCGACCAGCGCCGTCTCGATCTCGGGATGGCCGGGGATGCCGTCCTCGCGCCCGGGGCCGAAGCGGCGCTCGAGGAGATCGACGAAGCGCAGGGCGAGCTCCAGCAGGTCCGTGCGATCCGCGGTGCGGGCCAGGGCGATGCCCGCCTGCAGCCAGTGGCCCAGCACGTACATCTCGTGGGTCCAGTGGAGCTCGGCGAACCGCTTCTCCGGGTGCACGCCCTGGATCCAGGTGTGCAGGTAGCCGCTGGGCTCCTGGACGCGGGCGAGCAGAGCGATCATCTCGTCGAGCCATGCGTCGTGCG
This sequence comes from uncultured Corynebacterium sp., assembly GCA_964535185.1. Classification (GTDB taxonomy): domain Bacteria; phylum Actinomycetota; class Actinomycetes; order Actinomycetales; family Dermabacteraceae; genus Brachybacterium. The sequence goes on along the minus strand of CAZHSL010000004.1, from coordinate 13,443 downwards.
CGGTGGTGCCGGAGCGGCCGATCTCCCAGGCGACCGCCTCGAGGACCTTGTACAGGTCCGAGTCGGCGAAGACGAAGCCGCGATGCGGCGCGCCGGACTCGCCGACGAGCCGGCGGAAGTTGTCGATCACCCCGGAGGCCTCCAGCTGGGCGATGCAGTGGGGGATCGTGGCGGAGGCGTTCAGCTCCTGCCAGGCGCCGAGGGCCCCGTGCGGGCGGAGCGTCACCGCGGTCAGGTCCAGCGGCCGCAGCCCCGTGGGGCGGCGGGCACGGGGGAGGGCGGGCGCCGGACGGATCACGGACGGGGGCGGGACGGGCACGCGGCACTCCTGACGGATGAGAGGTGGGTCACGGCGCAACAGCGTACACAACGTTGTAGATCCGGGTGTCCCGCAGGGCGTCCGCGACGGGTGGGCGTTCACACTCCGCCGCAACCCCAATGGGGGCTTTGGGTCCCGCTAAGGTGCCCGTATGACTTCCGTGCTCGCTCCCATAGACGCCCAGCAGATCCTCTCCGCGCTCGTCGCCGACGACCCCGAGGGCCGTGCGGCGCTCGACGTGCTGCGCCCGGAGGTCATCACCCACACGCGCGCCGCCTATGACGCGCTGTACCGGCAGCCGCATCCGCTCCCGGCCGATGTGCTGCACGCCCTCGCCGCCGTCACCGCGGACTGGCAGGGCAGCGGCCCCCTCGCCGCGTGGCACCGCACCCAGGGCGCGCAGCAGGCCCTGGCCGCCGCCGATCCGGTCACGCACGATCCCGCCCTCCAGGCCCTCCGCGACCATGCGGACCTGCTGTCGATCTCCCCGGCGCTGGTCACCGACGCCGATCAGGAGCACCTCGCCGCGGCGGGCCACGATCCCTCCACGGCGGTGCTGATCAGCCAGCTCGTCTCCTTCGAGAGCCACCTCCAGCGCCTCGTCGCCGGTCTCGCCGCGCTCCACGGCCTCGAGGTCCCCACGGCCGACGCACCGGTCCGGACGCCGCGCACCCGCGGGCGCTCGGCGCAGCACGGCGGCACCACGCCGAGCGGACGCACCCGCCCCGAGCGCTTCACCCGCGCACAGCTGCAGTGGGAGCCCTGGATCGAGGTGCCCGCCGAGGAGGAGCTCACCGACGAGCAGCGCAGCTCCTTCGCCTCCAAGGCGAGCACGAACAGCGTGTACTTCCGGATGCTCTCGCTCACCCCGGGGATCACCCGAGCGCGCAGCGAACTCGACAACGCGATCTTCCTCCCGCGCGACGGCCTGCCGAAGGCAGAGCGGGAGCTCGCCGCGGCCGTGACCAGCAAGGTCAACGACTGCATCTACTGCGCCTCCGTCCACGCCCGCAAGGCCGCCGCCCTCGCGGGGCGCGAGGACGCGGTGGACGCGCTGCTGGCCGCCCCGCTCGACCGCGACGAGGACTGGATCAGCGCAGACCTCGCCCCGCTGAGCGCCGGCCAGGACGAGCGCTGGTCCGCGCTCATCGCGGCCGCGGCGGAGCTCTCCCGCCCCCGCCCGTCGGCCGCAGCGATCCCGCCGCTGCGCGCCCTGGGCCTGACCGACCCCGAGATCGCCGATCTGGTCAGCGCCGCCGCGTTCTTCGCCTGGGCGAACCGCCTGATGCTCAGCCTCGGCGACCCCTCCCTGGCCGACGCCTCCTGACCCCGCCCGCCCCTTCCGCCACGAGGTTCCCATGACCATCTCACCCCGCCGCCGCACCGTGCTCGGCGCCGCCCTCGCCGCCCTGCCCGTCCTCGGCCTCGCCGCCTGCGGCGAGGTCACCGTCGAGGGTGAGGCCGACGCCGCCGAGCAGCTCACGATCATCGACGACCAGGAGCGGGAGATACGACTGCCCGGGCCCGCGCGGACGGCGGTCGTCCTGAACAGCTACACCAACGAGTTCCTGCGCGCGATCGGCGCCGGGGACCGCGTGGTCGGCGCGGACCGGCCCTCGCTGGACCGCCTGCCCTACCTCGACCTCGGCGAGGACGAGATCATCGCCGAGGGCCTGGACCAGCTCAACTACGAGGCGATCGCCGAGCTCGCGCCCGACGTCGTCGTGATGCCGCGCAACGCGGTCTGGCAGGAGGCCGCCGAGCAGCTCGAGTCCTTCGGGATCCCGCTCGTCGTCGCCACCGCCTGGGACACCGAGGTGGTCGACGAGACCCTCACCCTGCTCGGGCAGGTGTTCGGCCTCGAGGACCGCGCGCAGGCCGTGCTCGACTTCCGCGCCGAGATCTCCGACCTCCTGCAGGAGCGCCTGGCGGACGTCGAACCGGTCCCCGTCTACCTCGAGACCGTCGAGCCGTATCTCACGGCCCTGCCCGGCTCCGGCTTCCACGCGATGATCCTGGCCGCCGGCGGCACGAACGTCTTCGACGACGCCTCCGGCGGCGATGCCCAGGAGGAGCTGACCGTCGATCCCGCCGAGGTGGTGCTGCGCGACCCGCAGTTCGTGCTCCACGAGTTCGAACCCTCCGCCGCACCCGTCGACCGCTTCGCCGCCCTGCGCGAGGACATCGCCGCCCGGCCCGGCTGGGACGGCATGACGGCGCTCGCCGAGGGGAACGTCGCCGTCGCCAACGGCTGGGCCACCAGCGCGCTGGGGAAGTCGATCGGCGCCCTCTACCTCGCCTCCTGGCTCCACCCCGAGCAGCTGGACGGCGTGGACCCCGACGTGCACCTCACCCGCTGGGTCACCGAGTTCCAGGACACCGAGCTGACCGATCCGCGCGACTACGTGCAGGGGCCCGCCGCATGACCGCCACGATCGAACGCCCCGTCCCCGCGGCCGACGCCCCCGAACGCGGCGGTGCCCGGATCGCGCGCCGCCGCGAACGCCGCAAGCTCGCCGTCCTCGCCGCCGGGCTGGTCGTCTCCGCCGTCGCCCTGATCGCGGCGGTGACCATCGGCACCTCCGGCGTCGGCATGGGCGACGTGCTGCGCGCGGTGCAGGTGAGCCTGTTCGGCGGCACCCTCAGCGCCGAGTTCGCCTCCACCTACTCCGTGATCACCCAGCTGCGGCTGCCGCGCGTCCTGCTCGCCTTCGCCGCCGGCGCCGCCCTGTCCGTCTCCGGCGTGCTCATGCAGGGGCTGCTGCGCAACCCGCTGGTCAGTCCCTTCACCCTCGGCGTCTCCCCGGCCGCGGCCTTCGGCGCGGCCCTGGTGATCACGCTGGCCGGAACCGACCAGCTGCCGCCCTGGGCCACGATCGTCGGAGCCATGGTGATGGCGCTGGCCGTCTCCGCCGTGGTGCTCGGCATCGCCACGGCCCGCCGCATGGCAGTGGCCACCCTGCTGCTGCTGGGCATCGCGATGACGCAGATCTTCGAGGCGCTCACCTCGGCGCTCCAGTTCACCGCGAACGAGAACACGCTGCAGGCGATCATCCGGTGGACCTTCGGCTCCGTGAACGACGCGCTGTGGTCCGACGTGCTGATCGTCGGGATCATCACCCTCATCGCGCTGCCGCTGACGCTGTTCTTCTCGAAGGACCTCAACGCCATCGCCTTCGCCGGTGACGACGCCGCCCGCAGCTTCGGCGTGAACGTGGGCCCGGTGCGGATCGGCCTGATCGCCCTGGCCGTCACTCTCGCCGCCGTGGTGGTCTCATTCTGCGGGATCATCGGCTTCGTGGGCCTCGTCGGCCCGCACATCGCCCGTCTCGCGATCGGCGCCGACCACCGCCACCTGCTGCCCTTCGCCGCGCTCTCGGGCGGACTGCTGCTGCTGGTCGCCGACGCGGTGGGCCGCACCGTCCTCGCCCCCGCCGTGGTGCCCGTCGGCATCGTCGTCGCCTTCATCGGCGGCCCCGTGTTCATCTACCTCATCCTGACCAGAAGGAACACCCTCAAGTGAGCCTCGCAGTCGACAGCCTCTCCTTCTCCTACGGGACCCGTCGGATCCTCGATGCGGTCTCCTTCGAGGTCGCCTCCGGCGCGTTCTGCGCCCTGCTGGGGCCCAACGGCTCCGGCAAGTCCACCCTCGTCAAGGCGATCGCCGGGGTGCACCGGGCCGGGGCCGGCACGGTCGCGGTCGAGGGCCGTGAGACCGCGCGGCTGGGCCGCCGCGAGCTCGCGACGGTCGTGGGCTACGTGCCGCAGGCCGGGGACGCCCCCTTCGACCTCACCGTGCGCGAGGCCGTGATGCTGGGCCGCACCCCGCACTTCGGGCTCACGCCCCGTGCGCAGGACCGTGCCGCCGTGGAGGACGCCATCGTGCGGATGGGCCTGGTCGACATCGCCGAGCAGTCCCTGTCCGAGCTCTCCGGCGGCCAGCAGCAGCGTGCGCTCATCGCCCGGGCCCTCGCCCAGGACACCCGGGTGCTGCTGCTGGACGAGCCGACCTCCGCCCTCGACCTGCGCTATCAGATCGAGACGCTCCAGCTGGTCCGCCAGATCACCCGCGAGGAGGGCATCAGCGCGCTCATCGCGATCCACGACCTGAACCATGCCGCCCGCTATTGTGATCAGGTGATCGTGCTGCACGGCGGTCGGCTCGTCGCCGACGGCACCCCGGAGGAGGCCCTGCGGGCCGAGACGCTGCGCGGCGTCTACGAGGTCGACGTCGAGGTCGCCGCTCGCGAGGGCGCGGTGGAGGTGCGGCCCCGCGTGGACGAGGCCGGCTTCACCCGCACCGGTACCCGGCTCGACGAGCTCGTGGCCTCATGAGCGCGCCGGAGGTCCCCGTCCCGCAGCGGTTCGACGCCGTGATCGTCGGCGGCGGGCCGCGCGGCGTTGCCACCGTGCTGCGCACCGCCGCCCGCGCCGTCGCGGCGGGCACCGCCCCGGTGCGCCTGGCGATCATCGACGCCCTCGCCGTCGGCCCCGGAGCGACCTGGCTGATCGACCAGCCGGCGCAGTACCTCAACAACACCCAGGCCGATGCCACGACCGTCCACCCCGACGACTCCACCCCCATGACGGGTCCCGCCGCGCCCGGCCCGGACCTGGTGGACTGGGCCCGGCGGGTCCGCGCCGACGGCGGGCATCCGGCGGGCGAGTGGGTGCTCGAGGAGGTCGAGGAGCTGACCGGCGCGACCTTCCCCACCCGCCGCCTGCAGGGCGTGTACTTCCGTGACCAGCTCGACGCCGCGATCGCGACCGGGGCCGTCGAGGTCACCGAGGTCGTGGCCCGCGCCGTGGACCTCGCCCGCGACGGCGACGACACGGCAGTCGTGCTCGAGGACGGGCGACGCCTGAGCGCCCCCACCGTGGTCCTCGCCCAGGGCATGGTCCAGGCCGAGCCCGATGCGGAGGTCACGGCGCTGACCGGGTTCGCCGAGCGCTTCTCGCTGCGCTATGCCCCGCCCGGCATGCCCGCCGAACGGGAGTACACCGGGCTGCCCGCGGGGGAGACCGTGCTGGTGCGCGGGCTGGGGGCGAACTTCTTCGACGTGATCGGGCAGCTGGTCGCCGAGTGGGGCGGCGCGCTCGAGCCCGTCGCGGGCGATCCCCACGGCCGCCTGCGCTACCTGCCCAGCGGGCGCGAACCGCATCTCGTCGTCGGCTCCCGCCGCGGCGTCCCGTACCGCGCCAAGCCGGGCGGCGGCCGCCCGGTGCGCCCCTTCGTCGCGGCCTGGGCGGACGACGCCTGGTTCGACGCGCTCGAGCAGCGCGGCGACGTCGACTTCGCCGCCGAGGTGTGGCCGGTGCTCGGCCGCGAGTTCGCGCGGGTCCACCTCGAGGCGCTGACCGAGCTCGAGCCGGAGGCCGTGCGCGGCGACTGGTGGGCCGGGCTCGACACCGCCACCACGGCCGAGGAGGTCGACGCCGTGCTCGAGCGGACGATCACCGATCCCCGCCGCCGCTGGACCCTCGAGGAGCTGCACAGCCCCACCCGCGGCCGGCCCGTCACCGGTCAGGAATGGTCCCGCCTGGTGCGCCGCCTGATCGACGACGAGCTGGGGTCGATGTCCGATCCCTGGCACCATCCGCGCGCCGCCGTCAACGGCGCGATGGCGGCGCTGCGCCGGCACGTCGGCCGGCTGACCGGCCGCGGGGCCTTCACAGGGGCGTCGCTGGCGCGTGACGTGCTCGGCTGGTTCGACGGGCACTCGCTGGCGCTGGCCTCCGGCCCGCCCGCCGAGAGGGTGCGAGTCGTCCTCGCCCTGCTCGAGGCCGGGATCATCGAGCTGATCGGCCCCGAGATGGTCATCGAGGCCGACGAGTCGGCCGGACTCTTCCGCGCCGCCTCACCGCTGACCGGTCGCGTGGTCACCTCCGCGGTGCTGCTGGAGACGCGCATGTCCAAGGGGAAGGTCCCCCGCACCAGCGATCCGCTGCTGCGCGCGCTGCTGGACAGCGGCCGGGCCCGCATCCACACCGTCGACGGCGTGCCCACCCACAGCATGGAGACCACCCGCGCCGAGATCGGCGAGGAGGTGCTCACCGGCCACAACCTCGTCGCGGCCGACGGCACGGTCGACGAGTCGGTGGTGGTGCTGGGCATCCCCGCGGCCTCCACCCAGCCCGGCTCGGCGATCGGTGCCGCGCCGGGCGTGCCCTCGCCGCTGCTGGCAGGAGCGGACGTCGCCGCGAAGCAGATCCTGGCGCGGGTGCGCGTGGGGGTGGATGCGTGAGGGTCTGCGCGCTCACCGAGGAGCGGTGGAGCGATGTCGGGCGGCACATGACATTCTGTGACGACGGCGTTGTCCACTCGGCGACGACGTCTGCACGATGAGGCCATGGCCCTCAAGAGAATCCGCAGCCACGGCGAGCGCACGGGTGCCGAGCGCACGGACGTGACCATCCGCCGCCACCGCTTCACGATCGACGAACCCGTCGCGGCCGGCGGCACCGACACCGCGCCGACCCCGCTCGAATACGTGGTGGGCGCGCTGAACGGGTGCGTCACCGTGCTCGTCGACCTCGTCGCCGCCGACCTCGGCATCACGGTCGAGCACGTGGTGACCGACGCGGTCGCCGAGCAGGATCGCGACGGGATCGCCGGCGTCCCCGGCGTGCGCACCCACTTCTCCTCCGTGCGCCTGGACGTGCGCGTGACCTCCTCCGCCGACGCGGAGCAGCTCGAGGCGCTGGCCGCCGAGGTGGAGCGCCGCTGCCCCATGGTCAACCTGCTGCGGGACGCCCACGTCGAGGTCGACGTGGTCTGGAGCGCCGCATGAGCGCGGTGGGGCTGTGGACCCTCGGGCTCGCGGCCGGCTACACCGCGTTCCTGGTCCTCGCCAACCGGCGCCTGGCGCTGCGACCCGCCGAGGACCGGGCCGCCTCGTTCTTCATCGGCGGCCGGCGCTTCTCCGCGTGGACGGTCGCCTTCTGCATCACCGGCCTGTTCTCCGGCAGCAGCTTCATCTCGGTGCTCGAGCTGTCCTACCTCACCGGGATCTCCGCCCTCTGGTACGGCGTCGCCGAGACCGTCCAGATCCTCCTGATCGCTCTGCTGCTGGTCAAGCCGCTGCGCGAGCGGCTGGTGGTGACGGTCACCGGGATCATCGGCGACCGCTTCGGGCGCGTCGCCAAGCTCGTCGCGGGCATCATCACCGCGATCACCTTCCCGATGTGGTCGGTCGCGACCACGATCGCCTTCGCCTCCGCCCTGCACGTGTTCACGGCCCTGTCGCTGCCCGTCTCGGTGGCCGTGACCGCCGTGCTCCTGCTGCTGTTCCTCTCCGCCGGCGGGATGCAGTCGGTCGGCTTCAACCAGACCATGAACTGCCTGCTGTTCGCCGTGATGTCGGTGGTCGGCGTGATCGCCCTGCTGTCGGAGCCGGGGCGCGCCGCCCTCGCGGACCTGCCCCTCCAACGCCCCGACCTGCTCGACCCGCTGGCCACAGGGCCCGCGCTGATCCTCGCCTGGTTCGGCACGTTCCTGGTCAACGTGCCGCTCGCCCAGGCGGCGTTCCAGATGTCCCTGTCCGCTCGCAGCCCCGAGGAGGGGCGGAGCGGGATGCTCCGCGCCGCTGCCGTCGGCGCACCCTTCATCGTGCTCGGTGCGATCATCGGCTGCACCGCCGCGATCGCGGTGCCCGGAGGCGAGCGGGGGCTCGTGGCGGTGCCGCGGTTCCTCGCCGAGGCGCTGCCGGCACCGCTCGTGGCCGTGTTCTTCCTCGGCGTCTGGGCGTGCGCCCTGGGCTGGGCCGGTCCGTGCCAGTTCTCCGGCGCCACCTCGCTGGGACGTGACGTCGGCGCCGCGCTGCGGCCCGGCGCCTCGCCCGAGCAGCTGGTGCGCTGGACCCGGTGGTCGCTGGTGGGCCTGACCGCGCTGATGATCCTGTTCGCCGTGCTGCGCACCGAGCAGTCGGCCTGGTGGAACATCCTGGCCTGGACGCTGCGCAACGGAGCGACCCTCGCCCCGGTGCTCGCCGCCTTCGCCTGGCCGCTGGCCACCCGCACCGCCACGGTCACCTCGATGGTCGCCGGCTTCGGCGCGGGCCTGGCCTGGTACCAGCTCTCGAACTGGCACGTGAGCGACTTCCACCTGGGCGTGCACCCGGTGTGGGTGGGCATGGGCGTGAACGTGATCGTCCTGGTGGTGGTGACGCTGTTGCAGGCCGGGCCTCGCGCCGTGCGCCGCGCCGACCGCGGCGGAGTGCTCGCCCTCAGCGGTGCGCTGGTGCTGCCGCTCCTGACCTGGCTGGGCGCTCCCTGGCTGCACCCGCTCGGGCTCACCGGGCCGCTGCTGCTCAGCGCCTCCGTGCTGGTGCTGGTGGCCGCCGTGCGGTGCGTGCGCGCCCGTGTTCCCGCCGCGTCGCCGGCGCGGCCCGGCCTCCGGCCGGCGGTGGGCACGGCCGCGGACTGAGCTCAGATGTCCCGGAAGGTCTCGATGCGGGCGCCGAGCTTGTTCAGCCGTGCGGCGAGGTCCTCGTAGCCGCGGTTGATCACGTACACGTTGCGCAGCACCGAGGTGCCCTTCGCGGCGAGCATCGCCAGCAGGATCACCACGGCCGGGCGCAGCGCCGGCGGGCACACCAGCTCCGCACCGCTCCAGCGCGTCGGGCCCTCGATGAGCACGCGGTGCGGATCCATCAGCTTCACGTTCGCGCCGAGCTTCGTGAGCTCGGTGAGATAGATGGCCCGGTTCTCGTAGACCCAGTCGTGCAGCATCGTCTGGCCGTGCGCGGTCGCGGCGATCACCGCGAAGAACGGCAGGTTGTCGATGTTCAGCCCGGGGAAGGGCATCGGGTGGATCTTGTCGATCGGGGCCGTCAGCTCCGAGGAGTGGGTGGTGACGTCCACCAGGCGGGTGCGGCCGTTCTCCGCCGTGTACTCCTCGGAGCGGTCGTAGCGCAGGCCCATCTCCTCCAGCAGCGCCAGCTCGATCTCCATGAACTCGATCGGCACGCGGCGCACCGTGATGCTGGAACGGGTCACGATCGCGGCCGAGATCAGGCTCATCGCCTCGATCGGGTCCTCGCTGGGCGCGTAGTCGACGTCCGTGGAGATGCGCGACCTGCCCTGCACCCGCAGGGTGGTGGTGCCGATGCCCTCGATGGCCACGCCGAGCTTCTCCAGGAAGAAGCACAGGTCCTGGACCATGTAGTTGGGGCTCGCATTGCGGATCACCGTCTCGCGCTCGTCCAGGGCCGCCGCCAGCAGCGCGTTCTCGGTGACCGTGTCCCCGCGCTCGGTGAGCACGATCGGGCGCCGCGGGCCGGCCACGGGCGAGGTGGTGGCCTGGTAGTGGTGATCGGTCGCGACGACGTCGAGCCCGAAGTGGCGCAGCGCCGACAGGTGCGGCTCGACGGTGCGGGTGCCCAGGTCGCAGCCGCCCGCATAGGGCAGTTGGAACTTCCCGGCGCGATGCAGCAGCGGGCCCAGGAACATGATGATCGAGCGGGTGCGGCGGGCGGCGGCAGCGTTGATCGAGGAGAGGTCCAGCGTGGCCGGAACCCGCAGCTCGAGATCGTTGTCCGAGTTCAGCCAGCTCGCCTTCACCCCGATCGAGGTCAGCACCTCGAGCAGCCGGTTGACCTCCTCGATGCGCGCGACCTTGCGCAGCACCGTGGTGCCGGTGTTCAGCAGCGAGGCGCACAGCAGCGCCACGCCCGCGTTCTTCGAGGACTTCACGTCGATCGCGCCGGAGAGCGTGGTCTCTCCCTGCACGCGCAGGTGGCTGGGGCCGGAGCTGCCGAGCCCCACCAGCTCGGAGTCGAGCGCGGAGCCGATCCTGGAGATGGTCTCCAGGGTGAGGTTCTGCTGGCCCTTCTCGATGCGGTTGACGGCGCTCTGGCTGGTGCCGAGCTCGGTGGCGAGCTGGGCCTGGGTGAGGCCGGAGTGCTGGCGGGCGTCGCGGATCAGGGTGCCGATGCGAGCCAGGTAGTCCTCGTTCTCAGTCATGCCGTGACCGTAACTCACAGATGAGATATGCGCTGTTGGGAGTCGGTGCGGTGATCCTCACGTTGCGGAGCGACGCCAGAGGGCACTCACATGCGGACCAGCACGGGGAGGCTCTCGGCATGACCGGCCACCCGGTAGGAGAGAGCAGGGTCATAGGGCTCCACGCGCAGGGGCATCCCCGCCTCCTCCGGAGTGCGGTCGGCCTTGCGGTTGTTGCACTCCTTGCAGGCCGAGACCAGGTTCGTCCAGCTCGACTCCCCGCCTCGGGAGGAGGGGAGGATGTGATCGACGGTGGCCAGCAGCGCCTCGCGGGCCGGAGTCTTCGAGACGCTGCGCCCGCAGTACGCGCAGGTCCAGTGATCGCGCTCATGGACCGCCCGGTAGGAGAAGCCGACCGAGCGCCGGCCCGCGCCCTCGACCCACGCACCGCTCAGCTCACGGGTGAGCTCGAGCACGGTGGGCACGATGCGGTCCCCGAGCATCGTGAGCTCGACCGGGTCGGCGACCTCGCGGCGGATCATCCCGAAGGCATGGCGCACGGTGGTGGTGTGCAGCAGCTCGCCGATCCCCGTCTCGGGGTCGTACCCGAGGTTGTAGACCCTGACCTGTGCCATGCCGCCACCTCCCTCGACCCAGTGTCGCCGAACCCGCCCCACGGTTCCATCGATTTCCTGCAGGTGCCCGGAATCGTGCGCGCGCCGGTGCCAGGTCCGGTGCCCCCGCGGCGACGTCCCGTGAGGCATGGTGGAGGGATGGCGGAGGAGCAGCGGGCGCAGAGACTGGAGCGGGAGCAGGTGCTGTCCGAGTACGGCACCTGGCGGCTCACCGCCGACGAGGACGCCCCCGTCGGCGAGGAGATCCGCACCCTGGAGACCCTGCTGCGGCTGAAGGCCGAGCAGCAGGACAGCCCCGCGCCCGGCCTGTGGACCGAGGAGCTGGCCACCGAGCTGCTCACCTCGGTGGTGCCGCGCACCGTGATCCAGCCGCGCGAGCACGTGATGGACCTGGTGCCCACCCTGATCCGCTTCGTCACCTATCTGCGGGAGACCGGCCGCTGGCACCCCGACTCGATGAGCGCGACGGAGGCGCCGAGGATGCTCGGCGGGCTCGAGTTCGCCGCCCTCGAGGCGGCCGACGATCCCACCCGTCGCTCGTTCTCCACCAACGTCCTCGGGCACGGCATGGCGCTGGGCGTCGACCTCGAGGACGAGGACGAGCTCGCCGCGTACATGCACTGGTACAACTCGCTGCCCGATGACGAGCGGCTCTCCCTCAGCGAGACCGGACGGCTCGAGGACCCGGCGATCCCGTACGACCGGGAGGCCTCGCTCCGCGCCGCCCGGGCGGAGAGCCGGCCCGCCCGATCCTGGCCCTGGTTCCTCCCCGAGCCGGAGGGACCGATCGATGCGCTGCCGGTGGAGGGCGCCGCAGCCGACGACGAGGCCCCCTATGCCGCGAACGACTTCGTGCGACGGGCCGCCGCCCTGCTCGAGCACATCGGCGAGGAGCCCCGGCACGTCACCGGCACCGGTGCGCTGGGCCGTGCGGACTGCGCTGCGGTGCTGGCGCGGCTGGGCCTGTCGACCTCGCTGCGCACCATGTGGGAACGGCCGGAGCTGGCCGGACCCTGGGTGACGCTGCTGGACGGGGGATGGCTCGAGATCACCGGGAGCACGGTGCGGCGGCAGGAGGGGCCCGTGCCCTACGTTCCCCTCGCCACCGGCGGCGAGGGCCTCGTCGAGTTCGGGCACGCGGTGCTCACCGCCGCGCTGTTCGGGAAGGACGCCCGCAGCAGCGAGGACGGCGGGCTCCGCGGGATGCCGGACACGATCGCCGCGCTGCTGCTGGCCTGCGGCCCCTCGGGGCTGCGGCTGCCCGATCCGCTCTCGGCGGAGGTCGAGCCGGAGATCCCCACCGACCCGCTCACCGGCGACTGGGATCGCGAGGAGCTGCACCGGCTGGTCGCCGTCGAGCGCGATCTCGACGACCTCGTGGCCAGCGGCATCCTCCGCCGCGACGGGCGTGTGCACACCGGGTCGGCAGCGGTGACGGGGGCGCTGGTCGCGCTGATCAGGAACCGCGGCGAGCCCGGCGATCCCCTGCGGTAGCACCAGTCTATCCGCAGGCAGCGGGCTTGCGGCAAGGGCCCCTCGGCGGGCCAGACTCTGCCCTTCGCACGATCGATGGGGAGACATGACACGCACCAGCACCTTCCAGCTGCCTGCCCGGCTGGGCCACAAGGCCGCAGCGGAGCGCATCGCCGCGGACGACGCGCACCTCGCACGGATCGAGGAGACGCTCGCCGCGGACATCGCCCGGGTCGAGCAGCACCTCTCGCGTGCGCTCGCCCGGCAGACCGGGGACGCCCAGGGACGCGTGGAGCGGGAGGCGACCGTGGACCACTTCCGTCGACGCCTGCGAGGACTGCGCGGGTACCGCCGGGATGCGGTGCTCGGACGGATGAGCCCGGCGGACGGTGGCGCCCCGCTGTACATCGGTCGCCTCGCCGTGCACGCGCAGGACGGCACACCGCTCCTGGTGGACTGGCGCTCCCCGGCGGCCGCTCCCTTCTTCGCCGCCACCCGCGCCGATCCGAAAGGCCTCCTCTCCCGGCGCCGCTACCGGTGGGCGGGCGGCCGGATCCGGGACTACTGGGACGAGTCGCTGGGCGGCGGCGCCCGGCGCGCGGAGGAGAGCCTTGATGAGGAATCCGCCCTGCTGGCCTCGCTCGAACGGGCCCGCACCCCGCAGATGACCGAGGTGCTCACCACCCTCGCCGCGGACCAGGACGCGATCATCCGCGCCGATCCCCGCGGGCCGCTCGTGGTCGCCGGCGGCCCCGGCACCGGCAAGACCGTGGTCGCCCTCCACCGCGCCGCGTATCTCCTGTACACCGATCCGCGGCTGAGAACCGGTGCCGATGGGGTGCTCGTCGTCGGTCCCCACCATCCCTACCTGCACTACGTCGCCGACGTGCTGCCGAGCCTCGGCGAGGACGGGGTGCGCACCTGCACACTCGCGGACCTGGTGCCGGAGGGGGAGCAGGCGCCGCCCGAGCCCGATGCCGAGACCGCGGCGCTCAAGGGCAGCCGGGCGATGGTCGCGGCGATCGAGCCCGCCGTCGCCCTCCACGAGGAGCCGCCGCAGGAGGCGCATGCGGT
>CAZHSL010000003.1:0-30592 GCA_964535185.1 uncultured Corynebacterium sp. | reverse complement strand
CGCCGCAGCGACTGCACGATCTGCCGGATCTGCGCGACCGCGTTCTCGACCCCCTGCACCGAGGTGGCGACCGAGCTGCGGATCCGGGCGTTCGACGGAGTCATGCCCGGGGCCTCGAGCGAGTTCACCAGGGCCTCCAGCTCCATCCCCACGGCGAACAGCTCCTGGATCGCGAGGTCGTGGAGGTCGCGGGCGATGCGGCTGCGCTCGTCGTCGATCTCGATGCTCGCCCCGAGCGACGGAGCGCGCAGGGTGAGCGCGATCAGCCCCGCAAGGGCGTCGAGCCGCTCGCGGTCCGCCGCGGTGAACGGCTCGGACTCGACGGGACGCAGCGCCGCGAGCAGGCCCAGGCCGTGCTCGGCCGCATCCACGACGCCCAGCAGCGCGCGGCCGCGCCGGCCCCCGAGCTCGAGCTCCCCGATCGTCTCGAGCGCATCGGAGTCCTCCCGGTGCAGGGCGAGCCCGACGGGCGAGTCGGGCGGGATCTCTGCGCCCAGCAGCTCGGCGGACTCCTCGCCGTCGACCATCTCCACACCCCAGGCGTCGGTCCTCAGCGGCATCGCCAGCAGCGCGGTGCGTGCCTCGAGGTCCGTCCGGGCGGAGCGGAGCAGCAGGTCCAGCAGGTCCTCGGCCTCCCCGCCGGCGAGGACGGCACCGGCGAGATCCTGGATCCGGGAGCGGGAGCCGCGGGCGGGTGGGGCGGTCGGCGGTTCGGCAGCGGTCATCGGTGATCCTCGAGTCGAAGGATCGAGGTCCCGGCGGGGATCGCCTCGATGCGGTGGGTGACGACCACGACGGTACTGCTCGCGGGCACCAGAGAGGTGTCCTGCGGGTTCAGCAGCGCGTCCAGCAGCGCATCGCCGCGGTCGGTGTCGAGATGCTCGGTGGGCTCGTCGAGCAGCAGCACCGGGCCGCCGCGCACCACCGCACGGGCCAGCAGCAGCCGTCGCCGCTCCCCGCCGGAGACGGTGGTGCCGTCCGGGCCCAGCATCGTGTCCAGGCCGTGCGGGAGCTCGTCGACCCAGTCGCTCAGCCCCACCGCGGAGAGCGCGGCACGGATCTGCGCATCGTCGAGATCCGCGCGCACCACCTTCAGGTTCTCGCGCACGGTGGTGGCGAAGACGTGGGCGTCCTCGGCGAACATGGTCACCCCGGCGCGCACCTCCGCCGGATCGAGGGCGGCGAGATCATGCCCGTCGAGCTCCACGTGCCCGGCCAGCGGGTCCAGCAGCCCGGCGAGGGTGGCCAGCAGGGTGGACTTGCCGCTGCCGGAGGCGCCCACGATCGCGAGCCGCGACCCGGCCGGCAGGTCGAGGTCCAGCCCACGCACCCGGGGCGCCTGCGGTGTCCAGCCGGCGGTCAGCCCCGCAGCGTGCAGGTGGGCCGTGGTCCGGGGCGCGGGAACCGTGCCGGTGCGCGGGGCCGCCGCCGGGCCGACGAGCGCGGCGAGACGGTCCGCGGCCGCCTGGGAGCGGGCGTGCTGTGCGGCCGCGGCGGGCAGGGCGGTCGCCGCCTCGAACGAGGACAGAGGAAGCAGCAGCAGGATCCCGATCTGCCCGGCCGTGGCTGCACCGCCGACCCACAGGGAGCCGGCCGCGAGCAGCGAACCGCTCACGGCGAGGATCATCGTCAGCGGCACGGCGGCGGAGGCGACCGCAGCCGGAACCGCCGCACGGTCGATGGCGGCGTCGTGCTCCGCCTGCCGCTGTCGCAGCGCCGCGAGCGCGTCCTCGAGCCGGCCCTCCACGCGCAGGGAGGTGGCGTCGTCGAGGATCTCGAGCGACTGCGCGCTGACCCCGGCGCGGGTGGTGAGCACCGTCTGCTGGGTGATGCGTGCGGCGCGGTGCGCGGCCAGCGGGGCGAGGACGCTCGCGAGCACGAGGGCGGCGAGCATCACCGTCGCGGCAGTGGGAGACAGCGGTGCGAAGGTCGCGAGCACCACGAGCGCCATCACCACCGAGACCGCGGCGGGCACCAGCGCGGTGATGACGTGATCGCCGAGCTCCTGGGCGTCGTCCCCCAGCCGGGACAGGAGATCGCCGCGGCGCAGCCTGGTCAGGGCGTCGTCGGTGCGTGAGGCCAGCGCCGTGAACAGATTCGTGCGCAGCGAGACCACGCCCCGCAGGGCGACGTCGTGGGTGAGCATCCTCTCCAGCCAGCGGAACGCGCCGCGGGAGACGCCGAGGGCCCGCACGGCCACCACGGCGACGGTCAGGTCCAGCACCGGCGGCATCGTCCAGGCGCGGGTGACCAGGTAGGCGGCCACCGCCGCGAGGGCGAAGGCGGAGCCGAGCGTCGCACAGGCGGCGAGGACGGCGGCCAGCAGCCGGGCGCGGGGGATCTCGAGGGCCCGGACGGCCCGCCGCAGGGCGGGGGAGGAGGTGGCGGTCATCGCAGGGCCTCCGCTCGCTCGGTCCGCACGCTCGCCACGTCGTCGGCGAGATCCACCAGCGCGGAGCGGTGCGCGATCACCACCACGGTGCGGCCCGCGGCGCGCAGCGCGGCGATGAGGTCCAGCACCACCTGCTCGGTCGCGCCGTCGAGATGGGCGGTGGGCTCGTCGAGCACCACCAGCGGGGCGGGGGAGAGCACCGCGCGGGCCAGCGCCAGGCGCTGCCGCTCGCCGAGGGAGATGCCGCGCCCGGACCGTCCCAGATCCGCGTCCCAGCCGCGCTCGGCGATCACGGCGTCCAGCCCGGTCGCCGCGGCTGCCGCTTCCAGCTCGTCCCGGCCCGCACCGGGGCGCGCCCCGGCGAGCACGGAGCGGATCGTGCCCGGCGGCAGCACGGGGCGCTGGGGCAGCCAGGCCACCTGCTGCCACAGGCTGCGCCGCTCGAGGGCGTCCACGGGCGTGACGGCGCCGTCCGCGGCGATGATCTCGGCGCGGCCCGCGTCGGCCGGGAGCAGGCCGAGCAGCACCTGCGCGGCGGTGGTCTTGCCCGAGCCGGAGGGGCCGGTCAGAGCGAGCACACGGCCCGGCCGCACCACGATGTCCGCGCGGTGCGGGGCCATGCCGTCCCGGGAGCGGACCGAGACCCCGCGCAGGGCGAGCGAGGAGGTGCGCAGATCCGGTGCAGGGCGGTCGCCGTCGGCCGGAGGCTCCTCGTCGAGCACCGCGAACGCGGCGTCCACGGCGGCCAGACCGTCGGTCGAGGCGTGGTACTGGGAGCCGACGTTCCGCAGCGGCTGGTACACCTCCGGGGCCAGCACGAGCACCGCGAGCGCCGGGGCGAGGTCCATCTCGCCGTAGACCAGGCGCATGCCGATGCTCACCGCGATCAGCGCCACGCACAGGGTCGAGAGCAGCTCGAGCACCATCGAGGAGAGGAAGGCGTAGCGCAGCGAGCCCATGGCGGAGGCGCGATGGCGGTCGCCGAGCCGGCGCACGGTCGCCTCCGGACCCCGCTCGCGGCCCAGGGCGCGCAGGGTGGGCAGGCCCTCCACGAGGTCCAGCAGCTGCGACCACAGCGAGCGCATGTCCGCGATCAGCTTCTCGGAGCGGCCCACCGTCAGCTTCCCCACCAGGACCATGAACAGCGGCACCAGCGGCAGGGTGAGCACCGCGATGCCGGCGCTGAGCGGGTCCAGCACCCCGATGGTCAGCAGGCACAGCGGGGTCACCGTGAGCGTCAGCAGCAGCTGCGGCACGTAGCCGACGAGATAGGGGCGCAGGTTCTCGATGCCGGTGGTCGCCAGCGCCGTGAGGTCCGCACCGCGGCCCGCGCCCGCACGGGGGCCCAGGCGCGCGGCATGGGAGACGATCCGGGCGCGCAGCTCGCCGATCGCGGCGGTCGCGGCCCGGTGGGCGGTGGTCTCCTCGAGCAGCACCGCGCCGGCGCGGACCGCGAGCGCCGCGACCAGCACGAGCAGCAGCCCGGGCGCGTCCTGCGGGACGGCGCGCTCGACGAGCAGGTCGGCTCCCAGGCGGGCGATCACGAGCGCGGTGACGATGACGCAGGCGGCCTGCACCAGGCCGAGCGCCACCGTGCGCGCCACGTGCCGCCGCGCCGAGGCGACCTCGCGCACCAGGCGCGGGTCCAGCGGCGGTCTGCGGCGCCTCGCGGTCCCTTCCATCAGCTCTGCTCGAAGGTCCTGCGGTAGCTCTGCTTCGCCGCCTCGAGCAGTCCCTCGCCCGGGGCGGGGGAGTCCTCGTCGGCGATCCGGTGGCGGAACACCCGGTAGGTCCAGAACGTGTAGGCCAGGACGACCGGCAGCAGCACGGCGAGCGCCACCAGCATCACCGTCAGGGTGTGCTCGGTCGACGAGGCGTTCGCGACGGTCAGCGAGTTCGCGGGATCGTTCGTGGCCGGCAGGACGTACGGGAACAGCCCGCCGAACAGGGCGAGGGACGCACCGGCGATCGCGGTGGTCGTCGCGGCGAACGCCCATCCCTCGCGGCGCGCCCGGTTCAGCGGGACCACGGCCAGCAGCGCTGCGGCCGCCGCGGCCACCGGGACCAGCGTGAGCCAGGTATGCGAGTGGGCCAGCTGGAACCAGAGCAGGAAGGCGGCGCCGGCCACGACCGTCGGCCACACCAGGATCCCGGCCAGGTGGTTCGCCTCCTGCCGCAGCGGGCCGTCGAGCTTGAGCGCGAGGTACAGGGTGCCGTGCAGCCAGAACAGCAGCACGAACACCGCCCCGGCCAGCAGGGCGAAGGGGTTCAGCAGCCCCAGCAGGGAGGTGGTGACCCAGTGGTTCGGATCGATCTCCACGCCGGCGACGATGTTGCCGAAGGCGATGCCCCACAGCAGCGCCGGGGCGACGCCGCCGATCACGTGCACCACGTCCCAGGCCCTGCGCCAGGTGGGGCTGTCCACCTTGTCGCGCCACTTGAAGGCGCACACCCGCACGATCAGCACCAGCAGCAGGAGCAGCAGCGCGAGGTAGAAGCCGGAGAACAGGGTCGCGTACCACTCGGGGAAGGCCGCGAAGATCAAGGCGCCGCCGGTGATCAGGAAGACCTCGTTCCCGTCCCAGACCGGACCGATCGTCTTCAGGATGGTGCCCCGGGCGCCGTCCCCGCGCCGCCAGAGGGCGCCGACGTTCATCTGCACGCCGAAGTCGAAGCCCTCCAGCACGAAGTAGCACAGGAAGAAGAACGCGATGAGGAAGAACCACAGGGTCTGGAGCCAGGTCGGCTCGAGCAGGGCGTCCATGGGAGGTCAGGTCCCCTCTCAGTAGTCGAAGGAGAGCGTCGGGGTGTCGAGCTCGTTCGTCTCGGGGTCCCGTCGGGCGAGCGGCACGCCCTTGAGCGCGGCCTTCCGCATCATCTGGAACCAGAGCACGGCGAGCACGCCGTAGACGAGGGTGAAGGCGACGAGCGAGGTGAGCACCATCCATCCCGGATGGGACGAGACGCCCTGCATCGTCATCAGCCGGACCGTCGGGTCCAGCGGATTGGGGTGGACCACCCACGGCTGCCGGCCGATCTCGGTGAACACCCAGCCGGCCGAGTTCGCGAGGAAGGGCATCGGGATCGCCAGCACGGCGAACCATGCGAAGGCCCGCGAACCGGTGGTGCGCGCGGCCTCGCCCTTGCCGCGGGTCACCCACAGCGCCCAGAACGCGAGGATCCCGCTGAAGGCGGCCAGGCCCATCATCAGGCGGAAGGACCAGTAGGTGACGAAGAGGTTCGGCCGGTAGTCGACCGCGACCTCCTCGCCGTGGATGTTCACGGCGGTCTCGCCGAACTGCTCCTTGTACTGGGCGTTGAGGTCCTCCACGCCCTGCAGCTCGGCGTGCGGGTCGTTGGTGGCCAGGATGCCGGTGACGTAGGGGATCTCGATCAGGTGGGTGACGCCGTCGCAGTCCTCGCTGAAGGCGTCGGGCCCGCCGACGGTGAGGATCGAGAACGGCACGTCCGTCTGCGTCTCGCACAGCGCCTCGGCGGAGGCCATCTTCATCGGCTGCTGCTCGAACATGAGCTTGGCCTGCATGTCACCCGTGATCACCAGCACCACGGCGGAGATCACCATCGCCAGCACGCCGAAGCGCACCACGGGTCGGTACAGGTCACGCGCGGCGAGATGCTGCTCCTGGCCCTCGTCGGTCTCCAGCCCCAGCTCCCGGGCACGGTTGTGGTGGCGCACCATGTGCCAAGAGGAGACACCGGTGAGGAAGGCGCCGGCCACCAGCCAGGCGCCCGAGACCACATGTGGGAAGGCAGCCATCGCGGTGACGTTGGTGAGCACCGACAGGATCGATCCCTGGGAGGGGTCGAGCTCGGCGCGGCCCGTCTCCGGGTTCAGCATCGCGCCCACGGGATGCTGCATGAACGAGTTCGCGGCGATGATGAAGTACGCCGAGAGGGCGGAGCCCAGCGCGACCGCCCAGATGGTGAGCAGATGGATCTTCTCGGGCAGCTTGCCCCAGCCGAAGATCCACAGCCCCAGGAACACCGACTCCAGGAAGAAGGCGGCCAGCCCCTCGAGCGCGAGCGGTGCGCCGAACACGTCGCCCACGAAACGGGAGTACTCGGACCAGTTCAGACCGAACTGGAACTCCTGCACGATGCCGGTGGCGATCCCGATGCCGAAGTTCACGATCAGCATCGAGCCGAAGAACTTCGTCATCCGGGTCCAGGCGTCCTTGCGCAGAGGGTCCTTCGCATAGACGGCGCGGGTGTGCATGATCGCGACCAGCAGCGAGAGGCCGATGGTCAGCGGCACGAAGATGAAGTGGTACACGGTGGTGATGCCGAACTGCCACCGTGCGAGGTCGAGGGCATCCATGAGAACTCCGGAAGTGGGTGACACGCTGTCTCGAAAGCTACGTCCGCCGCCGTGCCGGGCGAGGGGACGATGGTCCTCCCACGACGGTGATCCCGGGCACCCCCGGTCCGCATGTCGACCCGGGAGGTGGAAAAGCCCTGTGCCATACTGAGCGAGGCACTCTCCTGCTCCGTACCGGGCGGGGGAACCTCCCGGCGTCGAGGCGTCGGAGCATCGGCTACGCGGACGACCGCGACCGCAGTGCTCCACGGCCGGCATCGCAGCGCTTCCTCCAGGGGAGCTGCGCGACGGCGAGGGCTTGAGACTTCCGTCCTCAGGGACGATGACCAGACGGGACCAGGGTGCGCTGGTCCTCCAGAAGGAGACGGCCCTATGGCTGACAGCACCCACGAACCCGAGAACGACTCGTCGGACGAACCGCAGAACCCGCCCCCCGCGCGCCGTCGTCGCCGCGCCGGCGCACCGGCCGGAGCCCCCACGTTCACCCCGCCCACCGTCGCGGAGCCCGAGAGCACAGCCCCGCGCACCGTCGTCGCCCCGCAGGATGCGGCGAGCACCGAGCCCGAGACCTCCACCGCCCCCACGCGCCGTCGTCGCCGCGCCGGCGCCCCGGCCGGAGCCCCCGTGATCCCCACCGGGACGGAGCCGCCCGCGGACGAGCCCGCCGCCGAGGCGGCCGTCGAGGACGAGATCATCGAGGACGCCCCGGGCACGACGGACGAGAACACGACGGACGAGAACCCGGTCGTCGACGACCTGCGCGCGCTGGCCTCCGCCCGCGGCGCAACGCCCGAGGAGCCGGTGGACGAGGACCGCGCGAGCCGCCGCGAACAGGTGCAGATGGACTTCGCCTCGCTCCTGTTCCAGGCACCGACCCCGCAGCCGCGCACCACGGTCGCCGACCAGGACCGCTCCGAGGTCGCCGGCGCCGAGGACGCCGACGGCACGGAGGACGAGGATTCCCAGGAGGAGGAGCGCAGCCCCCGCGCACGCCGCAGCCGCAGCCGCTCGCGCCGCTCCTCGCAGCGTGACGAGGCCGCCGCCGAGAGCGACCGCGGCAGCTCCTCCGAGGATCGCGACGACGACAGCGACGACGCGGACGGGACCGGCGATGACGACGGGGCCGAGAGCCGCTCCTCCGGAAACGGCGGATCGCGGCGTCGGCGCCGCCGCGGAGGCCGTGGCCGTCGCGGGCGCGGCCGCGGCGAGGACGACAGCACCGACGGCGACGACGAGACGAACGGCGAGAGCGCGCAGGACGACGCCGATCCCGGCTCCGACGGGAACGGCCCGGAGTCCGGCGGCGACTCCGCCTCCGGCTCCTCCAGCTCGCGCCGGCGTCGGCGCCGGCGCCGCTCCGGCGGCGGCAACGACGACTCCGGCTCCCCGGACGATCCGCCGAACACGGTGGTCAAGGTCCGCGAGGCGCGGGACGAGGTCAAGGCCGTCAAGGGGTCGACCCGCCTGGAGGCCAAGCGGCAGCGCCGCCGCGAGGGGCGCGATGCGGGCCGCCGCCGCAACGTGATCACCGAGGCGGAGTTCCTGGCGCGCCGCGAGTCCGTCAAGCGCTCCATGGTGGTGCGCGAGCGCCCCGGCCGCACCCAGATCGCCGTGCTCGAGGACGACGTGCTCGTCGAGCACTACGTCGCCCAGAAGTCGCAGACCTCGATGGTCGGCAACGTCTACATGGGCAAGGTCCAGAACGTGCTGCCCTCGATGGAGGCGGCCTTCGTGGACATCGGCAGGGGCCGCAACGCCGTGCTCTACGCCGGAGAGGTCAACTGGGACGCCGTGGGCCTGGAGGGCCAGCCGCGCCGCATCGAGCTCGCGCTCAAGAGCGGCGACCCAGTGCTCGTCCAGGTCACCAAGGACCCGATCGGCCACAAGGGCGCACGCCTGACCAGCCAGATCTCCCTGCCCGGCCGCTACGTGGTGTTCGTGCCCGGCGGCTCCATGACCGGCATCTCCCGCAAGCTGCCCGACACCGAGCGGGCGCGGCTGAAGAAGATCATGCGCGAGATCATCCCCGAGGACGCGGGCGTCATCGTGCGCACCGCCGCCGAGGGGGCGAGCGAGGAGGAGCTCACCCATGACGTCGAGCGCCTGCGCGCCCAGTGGGACAAGATCACCAAGGCGCAGAAGAGCCGCTCCGCGCCGGTGGCCCTCTCCCAGGAGCCGGACATCGCCATCAAGGTGGTCCGCGACGTCTTCAACGAGGACTTCACCTCGCTGATCGTCGAAGGCGGCAAGGTGTACGACGACGTCCACGCCTACGTCTCCGAGGTCGCGCCGGACCTCCTCGAGCGGGTCACCCGGCACGTCGGCGAGAAGGACGTGTTCGCCAAGCACCGCATCGACGAGCAGCTGCTGAAGGCGATGGACCGCAAGGTCTACCTGCCCTCCGGCGGCTCCCTCGTCATCGACCGCACCGAGGCGATGACCGTGATCGACGTGAACACCGGCAAGTTCACCGGCTCCGGCGGCACCCTCGAGGAGACCGTCACGAAGAACAACCTCGAATCCGCCGAGGAGATCGTGCGCCAGCTGCGGCTGCGCGACATCGGCGGCATCATCGTCATCGACTTCATCGACATGGTGCTCGAGTCCAACCGCGACCTCGTGCTGCGGCGCCTGGTCGAGTGCCTGGGCCGCGACCGCACCAAGCACCAGGTCGCCGAGGTCACCTCGCTCGGCCTGGTGCAGATGACCCGCAAGCGGGTGGGCCAGGGCCTGGTCGAGACCTTCTCGACCACGTGCGAGCACTGCCACGGCCGCGGCCTGGTCGTGGACACCGAGGGCGAGCACCACCACGGCGGCGGGGGCAACGGCTCGGAGGACTCCTCGAAGTCCTCGCGGCGCCGCGGCCGGCGCTCGCGCGGCGGTGCGAAGGACGAGGCCGAGGGCGGCGACCACGGCGCCGAGGAGAACGGCGACGTGCACCGCCTCGAGGACGACGAGACCAGCCGCGCCCAGGCGCGGGCCACGATCGCCTCGATCGCCGCGGCCTCGAGCAGCGCCTCCGCCTCGGCGGAGCCCGCCGAGGACGCGGAGGGCACCGAGCCCGCAGAGCAGGCGGAGGAGACGGAGCAGTCCGAGCAGGGCTCCGCCGGGCAGGCGTGACGCGTTCCACAGGGTGTGACCGCGTTCTCGCAGGTCGGACCGTGTCTCGTGGTTGACCGGCAGGTCGCGGGATCGTAAGCTGTTCCCTGGCGCAGAACGCGTCGCAGTCGTGCTCCCGGTGGACATCGCCGACCGCATCTCCCGCTCGGGCCTCGGTCCGGACCAGGTTGACGGTCGCAGGTCCGCGGTGACACCCGGCAGGGAACTCGACTCGTAGAGCAATTCCGAATCACAAGATGGAGCATTGACGTGGTGTACGCAATCGTCCGCGCAGGCGGTCGTCAGGAGAAGGTGTCGGTCGGTGACACCATCGTGATCAACCGCGTGGCAGGCGAGGCGGGCGACAGCATCGATCTCGCTCCCGTGCTGCTGGTCGACGGCGACAAGGTCACCTCCGCCCAGAACGAGCTCGCGAAGGTCAAGGTCACCGCCGAGAAGGTCGAGGACCTCCGCGGCGACAAGATCCGGATCCTCCGCTACAAGAACAAGACCGGTTACAAGAAGCGCCAGGGCCACCGCCAGGAGCTGACCCGGCTGAAGATCACGGGCATCGCCTGAGCGATCCCTCGACCAGACAAGGATTGATCCCAGATGGCATCAAAGAAGGGCGTCAGCTCCTCGAAGAACGGGCGTGACTCCAACGCCCAGCGTCTCGGCGTCAAGCGTTTCGGCGGCCAGGTCGTCGGCGCCGGCGAGATCCTGGTGCGTCAGCGCGGCACCAGCATCCACCCCGGCGACGGCGTGGGCCGCGGCAACGACGACACCCTGTTCGCGCTCACCGCGGGCACCGTCGAGTTCGGCCGCAAGCGCGACCGCAAGGTGGTCAGCGTCGTCGAGACGGTCTGATCGCTCGCCCCGGCTCCCGGGGCACACAGCGTCCTTCGAGGGGCGGAGCCGAACGCTCCGCCCCTCGAGGCTTTTCTCCCCTTCAGCATCGGAGTGCATCCATGGCCACATTCGTCGACCGCGTCCAGCTGCAGGTCGTCGGGGGATCGGGCGGGAACGGCGCCGCCTCCATCCGTCGTGAGAAGTTCAAGCCCCTGGCCGGCCCGGACGGGGCCGACGGGGGCCGCGGCGGCGATGTGATCCTCGAGGTCGATGCGTCCACCACCACCCTGCTGGAGTACCACCACCGCCCCCATCAGCGCGCCACCGGCGGCGGGTTCGGCAAGGGCGACCTCCGCCACGGCGCCCGCGGCGAGGACCTCGTCCTGCCCGTGCCCGATGGCACCGTGGTCACCGACGAGCACGGCACCGTGCTGGCCGACCTGATCGGCATCGGCACCCGCTACGTGGCCGCCCGCGGCGGCAACGGGGGCCTGGGCAACGCTGCACTCGCGTCCCGGCAGCGCAAGGCGCCCGGGTTCGCGCTGCTCGGCGAGCCCGGCCAGGAGCGCACGCTCGTCCTCGAGCTGAAGTCGGTCGCGGACGTCGCCCTGGTGGGCTACCCCAGCGCCGGGAAGTCCTCCCTGATCGCCGCGATGAGCGCCGCCCGGCCGAAGATCGCCGACTACCCCTTCACCACCCTGGTGCCGAACCTCGGCGTGGTCGAGGCGGGACAGCACCGCTACACGATCGCGGACGTCCCCGGGCTGATCCCCGGCGCCAGCCAGGGCAAGGGGCTGGGGCTCGACTTCCTGCGCCACATCGAGCGCTGCCACGTGCTGGTGCACGTGCTGGACGCCGCCTCGCTCGAGTCCGACCGCGACCCCGTCGGCGATCTGACCACCATCGAGCAGGAGCTGGCGGCCTACGCGGCGAGCCTCGACGAGGAGACGGAGGGCCGGGTGCCGCTGATGCAGCGGCCCACCGTGATCGTGCTGAACAAGACCGATCTGCCCGACGGCGAGGACATGGCGGACATGGTCCGCGAGCAGCTCGCCGAGCGGGAGGTGCCCGTCCTCGACGTCTCCGCCGTCTCCCACAAGGGTCTGCGTGAGCTCTCCTTCGTCCTCGGCGAGCTGGTCGAGCAGGCGCGCTCCTCGCTGCCCGATCCCGAGCCGGCACCCATCCTCCTGCAGCCCCGCGCCGTGGACGAGAAGGGCTTCCGGGTCGTCACCGAGCAGTACGACGGCGCCACCGCCTTCCGCGTCCAGGGCGACAAGCCCGAGCGCTGGGTGCATCAGACCGACTTCACCAACGACGAGGCGGTGGGCTTCCTCGCCGACCGCCTCGCCAAGCTCGGCGTCGAGGACCAGCTCTACGCGGCGGGCGCCGTGGCCGGGTCGACGGTGCTCATCGGCCCCGGCGACGACGCGGTCGTCTTCGACTGGGAGCCGACGATGGTCGGCGGCGCCGAGATGCTCGGCCGCCGCGGCACCGACGACCGGTTCGAGGACCACTCCCGCCCCACCCGCGAGATGAAGAAGGAGCAGCAGCGCGCCCGCACCGCGGCCCGCATGCAGCGGATCTCGGCGATGGAGGAGGAGCGCAGGGCAGGCCACTGGGCCGACCCGTCCTCGGACGAGGGGCCCCGATGAGCGTCGCGGAGCTGCGTCAGCCCGAGCGGCTGACCACCCGAGGTTCTCTCCCGTCGGCCCGGCGGATCGTCGTCAAGATCGGCTCCTCGAGCCTCACCGACGACCGGGGCGGTCTGGACCAGGACCGGATCCGGGCGATCGCGGACACCGCCGCCGAGCTCGCCGAGCAGGGCACCGAGCTGGTGATCGTCTCCTCCGGGGCGATCGCCGCCGCCCTGGGACCGCTGGGGCTGCCCGAGCGGCCGGCCGCGGTCGCGCTGCAGCAGGCCGCGGCGAGCGTCGGCCAGGCGCTGCTGGCCACCGCCTGGCAGGGCGCCTTCGCCCGGCACGGCCGGACCACCGGGCAGGTGCTGCTGACGGAGTCGGACGTGATCCGCCCGCAGACCTACCGCAACGTGCGCACCGCGCTCGAGGCGCTGCTGGACCTCGGCACCGTCCCGGTGGTCAACGAGAACGACACCACCGCCACCCACGAGATCCGCTTCGGCGACAACGACCGCCTGGCGGCGCTCGTCGCCCAGCTGCTCGGCGCCGACGCGCTGATCCTGCTCACCGATGTGGACGCCCTGTACACCGCGCCCCCGCGCGAGCCCGGGGCCGAGCGCATCGGACAGGTGGAGGACGTGGCCCGCCTGACCGGGGTGAACATCGGATCCGTCGGCTCCAAGGTGGGCACCGGCGGCATGGTCACCAAGCTCTCCGCCGCACAGCTCGCCTCCACCACCGGCACCGCGGCGCTGATGACCTCCACCGAGCGCTTCGCCGAGGCGGTCGCCGGCCAGGACGTGGGCACCTTCTTCCCGGCGCAGCACGGCCGCCGCCGCTCCCGCCTGGTCTGGCTGCGCTTCGCGACCCGCGGCGCCGGCATCGTCCACCTCGACCCCGGCGCGGCCGACGCGGTGCGCGGCCGCCGGCGGTCGCTGCTCGCCGTCGGGATCACCCGCGTCGAGGGCACCTTCCCGGCCGGGGTGCCCGTCGACCTCGCGACCCCGGACGGCGAGGTGATCGCCCGCGGGCTCACCTCCTTCAGCAGCGACGAGCTGCGGGCCATGGCCGGGCGCGGCACCGACGAGGCACGCGAGCGGCTGGGGGAGCGCTTCGGGCGTGCGGTGATCCACCGCGACCAGCTGGTGGTGCTCTGACCTCGGCGTCTGCTGGTCGGACGCTCCTTCTCAGGGCGCGCCGGCCCTCGTAGACTCCGGCCATGAGCTCCGCTGTCACCTCCGCCGTCCACGCCGCCGCCCGTGCCGCGAAGGACGCGCAACCGGCGCTCGCCCGCCTGCACCGCGGCGACAAGGACCAGCTGCTGCTGGCCATGGCCGAGGCGCTCGTGGCGCGGGCCGAGGAGATCGTCGAGGCGAATGCGCGCGATCTCGCCGCCGCCGACGAGGCGGGTATCGCCCCGGGTCTGCGGGACCGGCTCGCGCTGGACGTCGAGCGGGTCGGGAAGGTCGCCCAGCAGCTCCGCGACGCCGCCGCCCTGCCCGACCCCGTGGGCGAGGTGATCCGCGGCTCCGTGCTCGACAACGGCCTCGAGCTGCGCGAGGTGAGGGTGCCGATGGGCGTGATCGGGATGGTCTACGAGGCGCGCCCGAACGTCACCGTCGACGCGGCCGGGCTCGCCCTCAAGGCCGGCAGCGCCGTGGTGCTGCGCGGCGGCTCGGCGGCGCTGCACTCCAACACCGCGCTGATCGGCGTGCTGCGGGAGGTCCTCGCCGCGCGCGGGCTGCCCGAGGACCTGGTGGTCGGGATCGACGAGCACGGCAGGGACGGGGTGGACGTGCTGATGCGCGCCCGCGGCCTGGTGGACGTGCTGATCCCGCGCGGAGGCGCCGGTCTGATCCGCCGCGTGGTCGAGCACTCGCAGGTGCCCGTCATCGAGACCGGGACCGGCAAGACCCACGTGCTGGTCGATGCGAGCGCGGACCTCGACCAGGCGGTGGAGATCGTGGCCAACGCCAAGCTGCAGCGGGTCGGGGTGTGCAACGCGCTGGAGACGCTGCTGGTGCACCGGGACATCGCCGAGCAGGCGCTGCCGCGCCTGGCGGCACCGCTCGCTGAGGCCGGGGTGCGGCTGCACGCGGACGAGCGCGCCGCCGCGCTGCTGCCGAGCGGGATCGGGACGGTCCCCGCGACCGCGGAGGACTGGGACACCGAGTACCTCGCCCTCGAGCTCGCCGTCGCGGTGGTGGACGACCTCGACGCGGCGCTGGCCCACATCCGCGAGCACTCCACCGGCCACACCGAGTCGATCCTCACCCGCGATCTGGCCAGCCAGCAGCGCTTCCTCGCCGAGGTCGACTCCGCCGTGGTCATGGCCAACGCCTCCACCCGCTTCTCCGACGGCGGCGAGTTCGGCTTCGGCGCGGAGATCGGCATCTCCACCCAGAAGCTGCACGCGCGCGGGCCGATGGGCCTGCGCGAGATCACCGCGAGCAAGTGGCTGGTGGTGGGGCAGGGCCAGGTGCGGCCGTGACCCGACTCCCACCCAGCGCGTCAGGATGCTGACCGGTAGCGCCCCTGTGGGATGATGGCCCGGTCACCCGTGGAAAGGCCTTCACAACCATGATCGATCAGCTCATGATCCTCGCCGAGTCCGGCGCGCACGCCAGCGAGGGCATCAGCGCCCCGACGGTCGGCATCGGCATCTTCATCCTCCTGATGATCCTGCTCGGCTTGACCTGGCTCACCGGTGGGGCCCACCACCGCAGCCTCGACAAGAAGCGCAGGAACACCACCGACTCCGACGACTGACCTCCGTGGAGCTGCAGCGACGACGGATCGGCGTGATGGGCGGGACGTTCGATCCCATCCACCACGGGCACCTCGTCGCCGCGAGCGAGGTGCAGAGCGTCTTCGGGCTGCACGAGGTCGTCTTCGTGCCCACCGGCCGTCCCTGGCAGAAGGCGGCGCAGGAGATCTCCGATCCCGAGCACCGCTACCTGATGACGGTCGTGGCCACCGCGGCGAACCCGGTGTTCACCGTCTCGCGCGTGGACATCGACCGGCCCGGCGCCACCTACACCAGCGACACCCTGCGCGACCTCCATCGTGAGCAGCCGGACGCGGACCTGTTCTTCATCACCGGTGCCGACGCCCTCCAGAACATCCTCACCTGGAAGGACACCGAGGAGATCTTCGAGCTCGCGCACTTCGTCGGGGTCACCCGGCCCGGGCACGAGCTGGACACCTCCGGGCTCCCCGAGGACGGCGTGACCCTGATCGAGGTCCCCGCGATGGCGATCAGCTCCACCGACTGCCGCACCCGCGTGGCCGCCGGCGCCCCGGTGTGGTACCTCGTCCCCGACGGCGTCGTCCAATACATCAACAAGTACGCGCTCTACACAGGAGGTGACGGCCGATGACCGAGCCCGAGACCACCCCGCGCCGCGGTCGCCGCGCCCGCACTCTGAGCCCCGAGGAGCAGGCCGCCCTCGAGGCGCGCGCCTCGATGGAGGCCCACGGCGAGCAGTCCGCCGCGCCGGGAGTGCGCGGCGCCGTCGCCCCGCCCACGGCGGACGAGCCCGTGCCGACCCTGCGCAAGTTCGGGCGCCGCGCCCGCATCATCGAGCTCAGCGAGCAGCCCGCGGCGTCGGCGCCGGAACCGGCGGCCGCCTCCGCGGAGAACACCTCCGTGGCGACGATCAGCCGTGATCACGACGGCGTCGAGCTCGGCGAGCTCTCGGTCACCGATGCGCCCGAGCCGCGCCCCGCCCCGCGCTTCGACGGCAAGGTGCTGCACCGCGCCGAGGGCAGCAACGGCCGTCTGCTCCAGTGGCTGGTGTGGGCGCTGATCGCCATCGCCCTGGTGGTGCTGGTCGTCCTGCTGCTGACCGGCGTCCTCGGCCCCGACACCGCCGCCGCGCTGTCCCCGGACCACGCGGCCGCCCCGCTCGACCCGTCCCTCGATCGAACCGTCCCGGAGGAACCTGCCGCGTGAGCGCTCCCGAAGAATCCCTCGACCTCACCCGTGTGGCCGGCCAGGCCGCTGCCGACAAGCTCGCCGAGGAGGTGATCGGCCTCGACGTCTCCGAGCTCGTCGTCATCACCGACGCCTTCCTGGTCTGCAGCGGGGACTCCGAACGGCAGGTCGCCGCGATCGTCGACGGCATCGAGGAGGCCCTGCTCACGCAGCGGCGCCGCAAGCCGCTGCGGCGCGAGGGCGAGCGCGACGCCCGCTGGGTGCTCCTGGACTACGGCGACATCGTCGTGCACGTCCAGCATGCCGAGGACCGCGCCTTCTACGCCCTCGAGCGGCTCTGGCGCGACGCCCCCGTCATCGATCTGCGGATCGACGCGGACCGCACGGCGTGAGGGGCCCCCGCACCCGTCTGGTCCTGGTGCGCCACGGCCAGACCGACTACAACCGGGAGAGCCGCCTCCAGGGTCAGGTCGACATCCCGCTGAACGCCACCGGGATCCGGCAGGCGGAGTCGCTGTCGCCGGTGCTCGCCGCGCTGGCGCCGGACGTCCTGGTCGCCTCGCCGCTCGAGCGCGCGGTGGAGACCGCCCGCCTGATGAGCCGCGGCACCGACGTCGAGGTGAGGACCGACGAGGCCTTCCTCGAGCGCGGCTTCGGCCAGTGGGAGGGGCTGCGCGGCGAGGAGATCCGCCTGCGCTGGCCCGACGAGCACGCCGCGTGGCGGGCGCACCGGCCGGTGCTCGGGCTCGACGTGGAGGACCGCCCCGAGGTGGCGGAGCGCGTCGCCGCCGCGTGCCGGGAGCTGGTGTCCGCTCATGTGGGCGGGACCGTCATGGTCGTCGCCCACGGTGCCGCGATCACCCTGGGCATCACCGCGCTGCTGGGCCTGGACGCCAACGGCTTCCGGGGCCTCGCCGGGCTCGAGAACTGCCACCGCTCGGTGCTCGAACCGCTCGCCGGGGACACGGCGAACGGGCTGATGAGGTTGGTGTCACACAACCTCGCTCCCGATTTCCTCTGATCTCGGGATCGGGGTAATATCGACGAGTCGCCTGCGGGCGGCACCCGATACGGGGCTATGGCGCAGTTGGTAGCGCGCTTCCATGGCATGGAAGAGGTCAGGGGTTCGAATCCCCTTAGCTCCACTCGAGAAACCGTGAGACAGTGACTCGTCAGAAGGGCCCCGCCGAGAGGCGGGGCCCTTCTGCTGTCCGGCTCAGATCCCCTCTGCGAGCCGGCGGATCACCTCCGCCGCCGGAGCCTCGGGAGCGCTGCGCCATCCGGTGCCTGCCCACAGGTGCAGGCGCTGCGGATCGCCTGCGGCCCCCGCCGCGCGCCGCAGCGCGCGGGTCAGGTGGTGGACCTGCGGATAGCCGGTCGGCGCCGTGGTGTGGTGGCGGTCGACGAAGTCGTTGCGCAGGGACCGGGCGGGCCGGCCCGTGAAGGCGCGGGTCAGCACCGTCTCGGTGAACGCGGGATCCGCGAGGGCGGCGCGATGCGTGGGGGAGGTGCCCGCCTCGTCGGTGCGCAGCAGCATCGTCCCCGTCACCGCGGCCTCGGCGCCGGCGTCGAGGATCTCCCGCACCGCGCCCGGGCCGTCCACCCCGCCCGCGCCCAGCAGCGGCAGATCGACGACGGCGCGCACCTGGCGCACGAGCTCCGCGGTGCGGACCATGCCCGGGGTGCGGGAGGGGTCGTGGACCGCGCTGTGCCCGCCGGCGGCCGGGCTCTGCACCACGAGCGCATCGACGCCGCGCCCCGCCGCCGCGCGGGCCTCCTGCGGGTCGGTGACGGTCGCCAGCACGGTGCTGCCCGCCGCCTGCAGTGCGGCGACGTCCGCGGCCGGCGGCAGGCCGAAGGTGAAGGAGACCGCCGCCACCGGCTCCTCGCGCAGCAGGGCGAGCTTCGCGGCGAAGTGGTCGTCGTCCCGGCGAGGTGCGGCATCCAGCGCGAGGCCGTGGTGGGCCGCGTCCTCACCGAGCTCGCGGACGTAGGCCGCGAAGGCCTCCTCGTCGACCTCCCACGGCGGCAGAACGAAGAGGTTCACCCCGAAGGCGGTGCCGAGCCCTCGCGCCTCGGCGATGTCCGCGGCGAGCGCATCGGGCGTCAGGTTCCCGCCCGCCAGGAAGGGGAACGCCCCGGCCGCCGCGACGGCACGGGCCAGGGCGAGCGTGGAGGGGCCGCCGGCCATCGGGGCGGCGACCAGCGGGAGGCGGGAGTCCAGAACGGTCATGCACCGATCCTCGCAGTCCGGCCGCTGCGGCGGTGAGCCGGTGCTCCCACGGCGAGACCTGATCGAGACCTCCGGCGCCCGCACCCTGGGGTAAGGTGACGCACATCCCCGTCTGAGAGCGCTCTCAGAACTGCCTCCCGCAGCGAACGAAGGAGTTCACCATGAAGTTCACCCGCAGGACAGCACTGGCCGCCTCGGCCGCGACCGCCGCGACCGCGGCCGTCGCCGGATGCAGCAGCGGCTCCGGCTCAGGAGGCGGGGGAGGCGGCGGCGACGTCGAGCTCACCGTCGCCACCTTCAACGAGTTCGGCTACGAGGACCTCTTCGCGAAGTACGAGGACGCGAACCCCGGCGTGAAGATCACCCACAAGAAGGCCGCGACGGCGGACGACGCCCGCGCGAACCTGATGACCGGCCTCGCGGCCGGCTCGGGGCTCGCCGACGTCGAAGGCGTCGAGGTGGGCTGGTGGGCCGAGCTGCTCCAGTATGCCGATGTCTTCGAGGACCTCGCCGACCCCTCCGTCGAGGGGCGCTGGCTGGAGTGGAAGACCGAGGCCGCCACGGTGGACGGCAAGCTCATGGGCTACGGCACCGACATCGGGCCCGAGGCGATCGCCTACCGCGCGGACCTCTTCGAGAAGGCCGGCCTGCCCACCGACCGCACCGAGGTCGCCGAGCTGCTCACCGGCGACTGGGACACCTACTTCGAGGTGGGCCGCCAGTTCGTCGAGGCCACCGGCATCCCGTGGTTCGACGGCGCCGGCGGCACCTTCAACGGCATGGTCCAGCAGCTCACCCACCCCTACGAGACGGCCGACGGCACCCCCGTCCCGCTCGCGGACAACGCCGACGTCAAGGCCATCTACGACCACCTGGCCGAGTACAAGGACATCTCCGCGGGCCTGACCCAGTGGGAGGAGGACTGGACCGCGGCCTTCCAGAGCGACGGCTTCGCCACGATGCTGTGCCCGCCGTGGATGATGGGCCCGCTGGCCGGCAACGCCGACGGCGTCGAGGGCTGGGACATCGCCGACGTCTTCCCCGGCGGCGGCGGCAACTGGGGCGGCTCCTACCTGGCCGTCCCCTCCCAGGGCAAGAACGTGGAGGAGGCGAAGAAGCTCGCCGCCTGGCTCACGGCGCCCGAGCAGCAGGTCGCCGCCTTCGAGGCCGTCGGCGCCTTCCCCAGCCAGGTGGAGGCGCTCGAGGCGGAGGAGGTCACCAGCCTGGTGAACCCGTTCTTCAACGACGCCCCCGTCGGCGAGATCTACTCCGAGCGGGCCACCGCGATCGACGTGCAGCCCTTCCAGGGGCCGAACTTCTTCGTCATCAACACGGTGGTCGCCGACGCGATCACCCGCTGGGACGGCGACGACGCCGATCCGGCCGAGTCGTGGCAGCAGGCCCTGGCCGCGTACGACGAGCTCGGCCTGGCCTGAGCGCAGCGACCGGGGACGGCGGGCAGCGGTGACCGCCCGCCGTCCCCGGCATGCCGGAGAGGAATCCCGTGACCACCACCACCCGCCCCGCGGCCGCCTCCCGCGCCGCCGGCCGTCGCACCCTGCTCGCACGGCTCGACGCGCGCCTGACCCCGTACGTCTTCATCAGCCCCTTCTTCCTGCTGTTCTTCCTGGTCGGCCTCTTCCCGATCCTGTACACCGCATGGGTCTCCCTGCACGACTGGGACCTGATCCGCGGGCAGGGCGACTTCGTGGGCCTGGAGAACTTCCGCTTCGTCCTCGGCGCCGACAGCTTCTACAAGGCGCTGCGCAACACCTTCTCGATCTTCCTGCTCTCCTCGGTGCCGCAGGTCATCGCCGCGATCCTCATCGCCTACATGCTGGATGCGAACCTGCGCGCGAAGACCTTCTGGCGCATGGGCGTGCTGGTGCCGTACATCGTGGCCCCGGTGGCGGTCTCGCTGATCTTCGCGAAGATCTTCGCCGACCAGTCCGGGCTGGTGAACAACCTGCTGATGGGGGTGGGGCTGCCGGCGATCGGCTGGCACTCCGACGCCCTGGCCTCGCACGTCGCGATCGCCACCATGGTGAACTTCCGCTGGACCGGCTACAACGCCCTGATCTTCCTGGCCGCGATGCAGGCGATCCCGCGCGAGATCTACGAGGCGGCGATCATCGACGGGACCGGCCGCGCGCGCCGCTTCTGGCACGTGACCGTTCCGATGCTGCGCCCCACCATCATCTTCGTCGTGATCACCTCCACCATCGGGGGGCTGCAGATCTTCGACGAGCCGCGGATGTTCGACACCGGCGGCTCGGGAGGGGCCTCCCGGCAGTGGATGACCATGACGATGTACCTCTACGAGCTGGGGTGGGGTCCGCAGATCTCCTTCGGCCGCGCCTCCGCGGTCGCCTGGCTGCTGTTCCTGATCATCGTCGCGATCGGCATCCTCAACTTCCTGATCACCAAGCGGATCGCCCATTCCGGCGGCCCCAAGAGCACGCGGTAAGGAGCCGACATGCATTCGAGCGCCGCCATCGAGCAGTTCGCCGGCAAGGGCGCCGCCCGCGCCGCCCGCCGCCGCCTGAAGGGCGGGGGAGGGGTGGACGCCCGCCCCCGCTGGTGGAACTACGCCGTCCTCGCCGTGGTGCTGGGCATCGCCGTCTTCCCCCTGTACTACGCACTCCTGCTGGCCTCCTCGGACGCCGGCGCGATCGCCCGCAACCCGATCCCCTCGCTGCTGCCGCAGGGCAACCTGCTGGCCAACATCCGCCAGGTGATCACCTCCGACATCGGCTTCTGGGCCGCGACGGTCAACTCCGTGCTGGTCGCGGTCGTCACCTCGCTGTCGGTGGTGTTCTTCGCGACCCTGGCCGGCTTCGCCTTCTCCAAGCTGCGCTTCCGCGGCCGCCGCGCGCTGCTGCTGTTCGTCATCGCCACCATGGCGGTGCCGGTGCAGCTGGGCGTCATCCCGCTGTTCATCATCATGGCGAAGCTCGGCTGGGTGGGCGATCTGAAGGCCGTGATCATCCCCGGCCTGGTCACGGCCTTCGGCGTGTTCTGGATGACCCAGTACCTCGACGACGCCCTGCCCTACGAGCTCATCGAGGCGGCCCGGGTCGACGGGTGCAACCTGATCAAGACCTACTGGCACGTGGCGCTGCCCGCCTCCCGTGGGGCCGGAGCGATGCTGTTCCTGTTCACCTTCGTGGGCTCGTGGACGAACTTCTTCTGGCCGTTCATCATCCTGCGCGGCGACAGCCTCACCCTGCCGGTGGCGCTGCAGCAGCTCCAGGCCTCCTACTTCAAGGACTACTCGCTGATCATGTCCGGCGTGGTGGTCTCCGTGATCCCGCTGCTGCTGCTGTTCCTCCTCGCCGGCCGTCAGCTGGTCGGTGGCATCATGGCCGGGGCCGTGAAGGGCTGAAGAGGGAGCGCGGATGGGAATGCTCGACGAGGACGGGCGTCGCGAGGCCGGGCGGGGACCCACCCTGGAGGACGTGGCACGCGCGGCCGGGGTCTCCCGCGCCACCGTCTCGCGAGTGGTGCGCGGCGACGTGCAGGTGCACCAGGACAAGGTGGAGGCGGTCCAGGAGGCCGTGCGCACGCTCGGCTACGTGCCCAACAACGCGGCGCGCAGCCTCGCGAGCCGGCAGACCGGCGCCGTCGCGCTGATCGTGCCCGAGCACGAGTCGCGGGTGTTCACCGACCCGTTCTTCGTCAGCGCGATCTCCGGGGTCACCGCCGGCCTCGACGCCGGCGACAAGCAGCTGCTGCTCGTGCTGACCAGCCCCGAGGACCAGGCCCGCACCCGTCGCTTCCTGCGGGGCGGGCACGCGGACGGCCTGGTGGTGGTCTCCCATCACGAGGGGGACCTCACCGACGAGGCGCTGCGGGACGCGACGGTGCCGGTGGTGTTCATCGGCCGCCCTCCCCAGGGCTACGACGCACCCTTCGTCGATCTCGACAACGTCCACGGCGGTCGCCTCGTGGCCCGGCACCTGCTCGAGCGGGGGCGGCGCGAGATCGCGTTGATCGGCGGGCCGCAGGACATGCCCGCGGCCGTCGACCGGCGAGCCGGCTTCGAGCAGGCGCTGGCCGAGGCGGGCCTCAGCCCGGTGTGGCGCTCCTTCGGGGACTTCACGCTGGCCTCGGGCGAGCGGGAGATGACCGCGCTGCTCGAGTCCGGCACCGCCTTCGACGCCGTCTTCGCCGCGAGCGACCTGATGGCGCTCGGTGCGCTGAAGAAGCTCGAGGGGCAGGGGATCGCGGTGCCCGGGGACATCGCGCTCGTCGGCTTCGACGACATCGCCTCCGCGAGCGACGAGACCATCTCCCTGACCACCGTGGTGAACCCGGGCCGGCGCCTGGCCGAGCTCGGCGCGACCATGCTGCTGGACCTGATCGCCGGGCGGGAGATCGCCCAGCCCCTCGTGCTGTGCCCCGAGCTGGCGGTGCGCTCGACCACCTGAGGGGCGCGCCGTGCCGTCACCCGGCGGTGCCCTGCTCGATCTCGATCAGCGCGAGGTCCATGTGGTGCAGCACCCGCAGGGTCGCGGTGAGCTCGGCGCCGGTGAGGCCGCCGCCGACGCAGGCGAGCAGCTCGTGCTCCCGCGCGCTCACGGCGTCGATCGCGGCCCTTCCCTGCGGAGTCAGGCGCACCAGGTGGGAGCGGCGATGCGCCGGGTTCTCCACCAGCTCCACCTGGCCCGCAGCTCGCCGCCTTCAGCGACCACCGTGTGCTCGCCGTCGACGCCCGGGGCCACGGAGAGTCCTCCGACGCCGAGGCCCCCTACCGCCTCGCCGACGACGTCGTGGCGCTCCTGGATGCGCTGGAGATCGCCCGAGCCGTCCCGATCGGTCTGTCCCTGGGCGGAGGGACGGCGGTCGACCTCGCGCTCGAGCATCCGGAGCGGGTCGAGGCGCTCGTCGTGGCAGGCACCGGCACCAGCGAGCCCGAGTTCACCGATCCCTGGGTGCTGCAGAACCTGGCGGACTGGCGCGCAGCCGAGCAGAGCGGCGACCTCGAGGGATGGCTCGAGGTGCTGCAGCGGTTCACGACGGGCCCGCGACGCACGCTCGAGGATGTGGCCCCGTCCGTGCGGGAGCTGGTCGACACGATGGCGAGGGACACGATCGCGCACCACCTCCGGCTCACCGCGGACGGGGTGCCGATACCGCCCGTGCCCCCGACCCCGGTCGAGGACACCTGGGCGCGGCTCCCGCAGATCACAGCGCCCCTGCTCGCGATCGGCGGCGCCCTCGACGGGGCCGATCAGCGCGGGATGGGCCGCCGCCTGGCCGCCTCCGTCGGCGGTGGGTCGCGGTACGTCGAGATCCCCGACAGCGCCCACTACCCGAACCTCGAGAACCCCTCCGCCTTCGATGCGGAGGTCAGCGAGCTGCTCAGCGCGCTCTGAGCTTCCCCTCCTCGACGATCAGGCCGTGCAGCTCGGCGAGCTCGGCCACCGTCAGGGACGCCCGGGCCAGGGCCGGGCCGAGCGCGCGACGGAAGGAGCGGTAGCTCGCGGGGACCGCGGCCCCGCGATCGGTCAGCACCCGGCGCGCGTACTCGTCGCAGAGGAACGCGGGCCGACAGAAGCAGTACAGCGAGATCGCGTCCGCCGTCTCCTCGCCGACCCCTTCGACGCCCAGCAGCTCGGCGCGCAGCGCCGCATCGTCGAGCGCACGGGCCCGGTCCGCGCGCTCCGTCCACCACCGGGCCAGCGCCCGGACCCGGCGGGGCTTGGTGCGGGGGAAGCCCGCCGGCCGCACCAGCTCGCGCACCGCCTCCTCCTCGGCGTCCGCGAGGGCCGCGGGGGAGAGCAGCCCGGCGGTGCGCAGGGCCGCGATCGCGGCGGCGGCCTGCTCCCAGCGGCTGCGCTGGACCAGCACCGCGCCGACGGCGATCTCGAAGGGGTCCTCGCCCGGCCACCACCAGCCCTGCGGGCCGTGCCGAGCACGCAGCTCGCGATGCAGGGCGCGCAGATCGATCATGCCCGGTAGGTCCTCACGGCGTCGGCGGGCACCTCGAGGCGCACCGGCGTCCCCGTCCCGAGGCGCCGTGCCGCGACGTCCTGCGCCGGCAGATCCGCGGCGATGTCCTCGGTGCGCACCCGCACCAGGTCCCCGCTGGGGGCGACGGAGCGCACGGTGCGGGCCAGGCCTCCCTCGTCCACCAGGCGCACCCTCGAGGGGCGGAACGCGGCGTGCACCTCGCAGCCGGGCGGGAACCCGCCCCGGGCACGGAGCCGGCCCCCACCCGCCGTCTCGATCGCGGCGCCGTCCCAGCGCCCGGTGACCAGGTTCAGCCCCGCGAAGCGGGCGGCGAACGCCGAGCGCGGGCGGCTGAGCACCTCCTCGGCGGGGCCGTGCTCGACCAGGCGGCCGTCCTCGAGCACCGCGATGCGGTCGGCGAGCGTGAGCGCGTCGAGGACGTCGTGGGTGACGATGAGCGCGGTGCGCTCGGACAGGAAGCGCCCCAGCTGCTCCCGCATCGCAGGCGCGACGTCGATGTCGAGCGCGGACATCGGCTCGTCCAGCAGCAGCAGGCGCGGATCCGCGGCGAGCGCCCGGGCGATCGCGACCCGCTGCGCCTGCCCGCCGGAGAGCCGGGAGGGCCGGCGGTGCGCGAGCTCGCTCAGCCCGAGCTCGTCCAGCCGCTGCGCCGCCTCCGCCCGCGCACGCGCCCGCGGCACCCCCTGGGAGCGCAGGGCGAAGCGGACGTTCCCCAGGGCCGAGAGGTGCGGGAAGAGCACCGGGTCCTGGGCGAGGGTGGTGACCCTGCGCCGATGCGGGGGGACCCAGGTGCGCGCGCCGGTGAGCACCCGCCCGTCGAGCACCACCTCGGCGCGGGCGGGGCGCAGCGCCCCGGAGACCAGCGACAGCACCGTGGACTTCCCGGCGCCGTTGGGGCCGACGAGGGCGAGGGTCTCCCCGTCCTCGACCGCGAGCTCGATCTCGACCCCGCGCTCGGGGACCGAGGCGGTCAGCTGCAGGCTCATGCGCTCACCCGCCGACGTGCGACCGCGATGACCAGCACCGCGACGACCATCAGCAGGAAGGACAGTGCGACGGCGGCATCCGGGTCGCTCTCCCGCTGCAGGTAGATCTCCAGCGGGAGCGTGCGGGTGGTGCCCTGCAGCGAGCCGGCGAAGGTGATCGTGGCACCGAACTCGCCGAGCGCTCGGGCGAAGCACAGCACCGTGCCGGAGAGCAGGGCCGGCAGCACCAGCGGCAGCGTCACCCGCAGCATGACGCGGGAGGGCCGGGCCCCGAGCGAGGCGGCGGCGACCTCGTAGCGGGTGCCCGCGGTGCGCAGCGCACCCTCGAGGCTGATCACGAGGAAGGGCAGCGCCACGAAGGTCTGGGCGAGCACGACCGCGGTGGTGGAGAACGCGATCTCGATCCCCAGCACCTCCAGCTGGCGGCCCAGCAGCCCCTGGCGGCCGAAGGTGTACAGCAGCGCGATGCCCCCGACCACCGGCGGCAGCACCAGGGGCAGCAGCACCAGGGAGCGCACCACCGTGAGACCGCGGAACTCGGCGCGCGCCAGCAGCAGGGACATCGGCACCCCGACCAGCACGCACAGCAGCGCGCTGGTCCCGGAGGTCTGCACGCTCAGGCGCAGGGCCGAGAGCGAGGACTCGCTGGTGAGCAGGGCCCCGGCGGCGGACCAGTCCACGCGAGCCGCCATCGCCGTCAGCGGCAGCAGCACGAACAGGCCGCCGAGCACGGCCGGCACCAGGATCCAGGCGGGCAGCGACCTCATCGGCGGGCGAAGCCGTACTCGTCGAGGATCGACTGTCCCGTCTCGCCGCTGACCAGGTCGACGAACTCCTGCCCGAGCCCGGCGTGCTCGGATCCCCGCACCGCGGTGATCGGGTAGACGTTCACGGCCTCCTCCGCCTCGGGAAAGGCGATCCCCTCGACCGCGTCCCCGCCCCTGAGCACGTCGGTGACGTAGACGAGCCCGGCGTCCGCCTCGCCGCTGCTGACCTTGTTCAGCACATCGGTGACGGACTGCTCCTCGCTGACCGGGGAGAACTCGAGTCCGGCGGTCTGCTCGACGGTCTCGGCCGCCGCACCGCAGGGCACCACCGGGGCGCAGACGACGAGGTCCACCTCCTCCTGCGCGAGGGAAGCCAGATCGGTGACCCCGGCAGGGTTCCCGGCGGGCACCGCGATCATCAGCGTGTTGGAGGTGAGATCCACGGGCTCGGCGGCCGCGAGCCCGGAGTCGACGAGCTCGTCCATGGTCTCGGGATCGGCCGACGCGAAGACGTCCGCCGGGGCGCCCTGCTGGATCTGCTGCACCAGGGTCGAGGAACCCGCGACGTTGAGCTCGACATCGACCCCGTCGTGCTCGGCCTCGAACGCCTCGCCGATCTCCTCGAAGGGCTCCTGCAGGGAGGCTGCGGCGTAGACCTGCAGCGAGACGGCCCCCTCGGCCCCGCCGCCGTCGGCGCAGCCCCCGCACGCGGCGGCCACCAGCGCCATCCCCGCCGCGGCGGCGGCCGCTCGGAGCGGGGCCCTCATGCGCCGCCGCCTGCGCGGTCCGGCTCCGCCTCGACCACGACCTGGGTGGCCTTGACGACGGCGCTGGCGACCTTGCCGGGCTCCAGGCCCAGCTCGCGCGCCGCCTCGCTGCTCATCAGGGAGACGACGCGGAAGGGGCCGCACTGCAGCTCGACCTGCGCCATCACGGTGTCCATGACGACGTGCGTGACGAGCCCCACGAAGCGGTTGCGGGCCGAGGTGGAGGTCGGGCCGTGCAGCTGCGGAGCGACCGCGAGCTCGCGCGCGAGCCGGGCCACCTCGGTGCCCTCGAGAACCTTGCGGCCGGAGGCGTCGGTGTGCGCGGTCAGCGCCCCCCGCTCGATCCGCCGTCGGATCGTGTCCTCGCTGACCCCCAGGAACATCGCCGCCTCGCGGACCCGCATCTGCGTCATGGAGGAGACTGTACAGCCGCAGATGCGTCGCACGGAGGTCAGGCGGCCAGCAGCACGCCACCCAGGGAGATCGTGGCGACCAGCGCCGTGGACAGGGCGGCGAGGGCGAGAGGGCGCGGCCCCACCTGGATCAGGTTGCGCACCTTCACCCCGGTGCCGAGCGCGAACATCGCTGCGGCGAGCAGCCCCGTCTGCGCGAGGGTCGCCGGCTCGAGCACGGCTGCGGGCAGCGGGACCAGGGAGCGCAGCAGCACCATCGCGAGGAAGCCGAGCACGAAGAGCGGCACGAGCGGCGGGCGCTTCCCGTCGGCCGCCCCGAGGCGGCGCTGCCGGAGGCTCAGCACCGCCATCACCGGTGCCAGCATCAGCACACGGGCGAGCTTGACGATGACCGCGAGCGTCAGCGCCGCCCCGCCGATCGCGCCGCCCGCGGCGACCACCTGGGCGACCTCGTGGATCGAGGCGCCGGCCCACAGCCCCGCGGTCTCGGTGTCCAGCTGCAGCACCGCGGCGGCGGTCGGGATCGCGGCGATCATCAGGGTGCCGCACAGCACCACGAGGGCGACCGCGGTGATCGTGTTCTCCTCGTGCTCCTCGTCCGGGTCGGTGACCCCGGCCGCAGCCGCGACCGCGGCCGCGCCGCAGATCGAGAAGCCGCAGGCCACCAGCAGCGTCAGCCCGCGATCGACCCCGAGCGCCCGGCCCAGCAGGAGCGTGCCGAGGATGCCGCCGGCCACCACGACCACGACGACGGCGAGCATCGGGGCGCCGAGGCCCAGCAGGTCGCCGAGCACCACCTTCAGGCCGAGCAGCACGATCCCGGCGCGCAGGAACTTCTTCGCCGCGACCGAGAGGCCCGGGGCGAGCGCGGCCGGGAGCGCGGTGACGTTCGCGACGACGATGCCGATCCCGATCGCGATGATCAGTGCGCTGAGGCCGGGCAGCACGCGGGAGAGCAGGATCGATCCGGCGGCCACCCCGAGGGACAGCAGGATCCCGGGCCAGGGGGAGAGGCGAGGGGTGGGAGGCGCGGTGGTCGCGGTCGCAGTGGTCATGGTGCTCACCGTTCCACCGGGCCCGGCGGGCCGGTAGACAGCACTTCGCGACGGGGGCATACACTTCTGATATGCCCGATGCGCTTCCGAACCTGCAGGCCCTGGCCCTGTTCCTCGCCGTCGTCGACAGCGGGGGACTCGGCGCGGGAGCCCGACGCGTCGGCATGCACCAGCCCAACGCGAGCCGGATGATCGCCCAGCTCGAGGCGCAGGCCGGGACCGCGCTGCTGGACCGTGACCCCCGGGGGTCGCGCCCCACCTCCGCCGGGCTGCTGTACGCCGCCCATGCCCGCGAGCTGCTCGAGGCGGCCGAGGAGTTCTCCGCCTGGCTGCGCCACAGTCGCGAACAGGGCGACCGCGAGCTGCGCGTGGGGGTGAGCATGACGATCGCCGAGCACCTCATGCCCGCCTGGCTCACCGAGCTGCGGCGCACCAGCGCACGCGTGCGCGTGGACCTCGAGGTGCTGAACTCGACCCAGGTGCTCGCCGGTATCCACGACGGCCACCTGAAGCTCGGCTTCGTCGAGACCCCGCACGTCCCGCGCGGAGTGCACGCGATGACGCTCCGCGAGGACGAGCTGGTCGTGGTCGTCGCACCCGAGCACCCCTGGGCCGGGCGCGAGGAGCCGCTGGATCCGGGCGAGCTCGCACGCACCCCGCTGGTGGTGCGCGAAGGCGGATCCGGCACTCGGGACGCCTTCGAGGAGCTCCTGCCCGCGGCGGCGAGCACCCCGCCCGTGCAGGAGCTCGGGAGCAATGCGGCGGTGCGGATCGCGGTCGCCTCCGGCGCGGGCCCCGCGGTGCTGAGCATGCTCGCGGTGCGCTCCTCCCTCGAGGCCGGTCAGCTGTGCCGGGTGCCGGTGGCGGGGGAGCGGCTCCGCCGCCTGCTCACGGCCGTCTGGAGCGGGCCCCGCCGGCTCAGCGGACCGGCCGCGGAGCTCGTGGCGGTCGCCTCCGCCGCCGCGCGCGACGGCCGCTGACCGCGCGTGTACGGTCGAGGACGACGCCGAGAGCAGGGAGCACAGGCATGCCGGTCCTCACCAACACCGCCCAGCAGCCCGACGAGCCCCGTCGAGGTGCCGTCTGGTCGATCGCGGAGACCGGGCGCGACCTCGACTCGAATCTGATCCGCCTGCCGCCCGGCGAGCGCATCCGCGCCCATGAGGGCGCGGAGGTGGACACCCTGATCCACGTGGTCCGCGGGTCGGGCACGCTCACGACGGAGTCGGGCGAGGAGCCCCTGCGCCCGGGGGACGTGGCGCTGCTGCCGCGCCGCACGGTGCGCGGTTTCCGCGCCGACGGCGACGGCCTGGAATACCTGACCGTCCACCGGCGACGCCAGTCTCTGCGCATCCGCAGCGGGCCGAACGCCCCCTGAGCCGCACGGCAGCCGCGGTCCGTGAGTGCGGTCACATGCCTGCCGTCCGCCATACGATTCACGGTCCCCACCCGCATGTCCGTCGCCCCGTCCCGTCCTCACGGGGCAGACTGGAGCCATGGCAGAGACCCAGGATCCCCGTGTAGCCGTCTATCTCGACTTCGACAACATCGTCATGTCCTGGTACGACCGAGTGCACGGACGGCAGGCGTACAGCAGGGACCGTCAGCGCATCGCCGCGGACCCGACCGAGCCGGAGATCGCCGAGCGCCTGGAGCGGGCCACCGTCGACGTGGGCGCGATCATCGACTACGCCGCCTCCTTCGGCTCGCTCACACTCACCCGCGCCTACGCGGACTGGTCCTCCCCTGTCAACGCGATCTACCGCAGCCAGCTGGTCGCCCGCGCCGTGGACCTCGTCCAGCTGTTCCCGGCCGCGGCGTACGCGAAGAACGGTGCGGACATCCGCCTGGCCGTGGACACGGTCGAGGACCTCTACCTGATGCCCGACATCACCCACGTGGTGATCGTCGCCGGCGACTCCGACTACGTGCCCCTCGCGCAGCGCTGCCGGCGCCTGGGCCGCTACGTGATCGCGATGGGCGTGGCCGGCTCGACGGCGAAGTCCCTGGCCGCCGCCTGCGACGAGTTCGAGTCCTACGACAACCTGCCCGGCGTCGAGCGGCCGGCGGCCCCGCAGCGGAGCCGTTCGCGGCGGGGCGGCGGCGCCCAGGCGACCGCCGACGGCGAGGGCGGCGGGCAGC
>CAZHSL010000002.1:0-36323 GCA_964535185.1 uncultured Corynebacterium sp. | reverse complement strand
GGCGGTGCGCCGGGCCGTGTTCCCCGACTGGGGGCTGGACCCGTTCCTGGACTGAGCGGATGCACGCCTGCCGGGACGACCGGACCCTGCCACAATGACGCCGGAGGCACGCGCCCATCGATCGAGGGGGAGACATGACGACTCGGACCACGGCGGTGCTCGACGCGTTCGCCGAACACCTGCGCGCCCTCGAGCTGCCGCTGCCCGTCGACGGTGCCGAGCAAGCCCGGGCGGAGGCGGGCGCGGCGCTGTCCCAGCTGGGCGACCACGTGCTGCCTCGCCTGGACTCGCTGGACGCGCCGCTGCTCGTGGTCATCGGCGGATCCACCGGCGCCGGGAAGTCCACGCTGGTCAACGCGCTGGTGGGCCATCCCGTGAGCCGTTCCGGGGCGATCCGCCCCACCACCCGGCGCCCGGTGCTGCTGCACCACCCGCACGACGAGCCCTGGTTCACCGGCGCCCGCATCCTGCCGGGCCTCGCCCGCGTCCACGCCGGGCAGCGGCAGGATCCCGAGGCTCCCGGCGCCGGGGACACCACCGGCGACGTGGACCCGGCGACCTCCCTCGAGCTGCACGGCCAGGAGCAGATCCCGCAGGGCCTCGCGCTGCTGGACGC
This sequence comes from uncultured Corynebacterium sp., assembly GCA_964535185.1. Lineage (GTDB taxonomy): Bacteria > Actinomycetota > Actinomycetes > Actinomycetales > Dermabacteraceae > Brachybacterium. The sequence goes on along the minus strand of CAZHSL010000002.1, from coordinate 35,707 downwards.
CCCCGACATCGACTCGGTCGCCGCGGGCAACCGGGAGCTGGCCCGACAGCTGCTGCGCGCCGCCGATCTCTGGCTCTTCGTCACCACCGCCAACCGCTACGCGGACGCGGTGCCCTGGGAGGTGCTGCGCACCGCCGCCGAGCGCGACGTGACCGTGGACGTGGTGATGAACCGGATCCCCGATCAGGAGGGCGTGCGCGAGGAGCTCGCCGAGGACCTCCGCGGCCTGCTCGAACGCCGCGGCGTCGCGGTCGAGCGGCTCTTCCTGGTCCCCGAGAGCGACCTCGACGCCGACGGGATGCTCCCGCCCGCGGTGATCGCCGAGCTGCGGGAGCACTTCGCCCGCCTCGCGGCCGACGGGGAGAGCCGCGGACGGATCGCGCGCCGCACCCTGGCCGGAGCGATCGACGGCCTCGCCGGCTCGGCGACCCGCATCGCCGAGCACGCCGCCGTGCAGGACACCGAACGGCAGCGTCTGCGCGAGCAGGCGATCACCTCCTTCTCCGGGGCCCGGGAGCGGATCGACGAGGCGCTCGGCGACGGCTCGCTGCTGCGCGGCGAGGTACTCGCCCGCTGGCAGGACGTGGTGGGCACCGGGGAGTTCTTCCGCGGGGTCGAGTCCCTGGTGACCCGCGCCCGCGACCGGCTCGGGCAGATGATCGGCGGGAGGCCCGCCCCGGCGATCGCCGCCGAGCAGGCCCTGGGCACCGGCCTGGTGCACGTGGTCATCGACGAGACGGCCCGCGGGGCCGAGCGCGCCGATGCCGCCTGGCGCTCCACCCCCGCCGGCCGGCACCTCGCCGAGGGCCGGGACCTCTCCCGCCTGCCCGACGGCTACGCCGAGGAGGTCTCCGCCGCGATCCGCGCCTGGCAGGGCGACGTGCTCGAGCTGGTCCGTGCCGAGGGCGCCGACCGCCGCACCAGGGCGCGCCTGCTCTCGCTCGGCGTCAACGCGGTCGGGGTCGCCCTGATGGTGGTGGTGTTCGCCTCCACCGCGTTCGTCCCCACCGGTCTCGAGGTCGGCGCCGGGGCCGCGACCGCCGTCGTCGGTCAGAAGCTGCTGGAGACGATCTTCGGCGACGAGGCGGTGCGCCGCATGGCGGCGGTCGCCCGGCAGCGGCTCACCGACCGACTCGACGCCCTGGTCGCCGAACGCTCCAGCCTCTTCCTCGACCGTCTCGACGCGCTCGGCGAGGAGGTCTCCGCCGCGCAGCTGCACGCGGACGCCGAGGCCCTCGCCCAGCTCGCCCGCGACATCAGGGAGGATGCATGAGCCCGCTGCTGAGCCGCTCCGCGAAGGAGCCGGCCCCGCTGGCCGAGAGGATCGAGGCGCTCGAGCACGCCGTCGGACTGCTCGAGGGCGTCGCCCCCGGCGGAGCCGTCGAGGAGTCCCAGGACCTGCTGGACCGCATCGACACCCGCCGTGCCCTCTCCGCCGAGCACACCGTCATCGGCCTGTTCGGCGCCACCGGCTCCGGCAAGTCCTCCCTCGTCAACGCCCTGGTCGGGACCGACATCTCGCGGGCGGCGGTGCGCCGACCCACCACCTCCGCACCCGTCGCCGCCGTGGTCGGGGAGCGCGGCAGCGACGCGCTGCTGGACTGGCTCGAGGTCGAGCAGCGCCATCACCTCGACGGCACCGACTCCGCCCTCGCCGAGGCCGCGCGCCGACCGCCCGCGGGCCGTCGCGCCCGGCGCGAGGCGACGCCCGGCACGCCGGGCATCGTCCTGCTGGACCTGCCAGATCTCGACTCCGTCGAGAGCGCCAACCGCAGCGTCGCCGAACGGATGACGGGTCTGGTCGACGTGCTCGTGTGGGTCACCGACCCCCAGAAGTACGCCGACGCGGTGATCCACCAGGAGTTCGTGCGCCCCTTCGCCGGCCACGACGCGGTCACGGTGCTGGTGCTCAACCAGGTCGATCGGCTCCGCGAGGACGAGCGGGGCCCTGTGCTCGACTCCCTCGCAGGGCTCGCCCGCGCCGACGGCCTCGACCGGGCTCCGGTGCTCGCGACCTCCGCGAGCACCGGTGAGGGGGTCGAGGAGCTGCGCGATCACCTGGTCCAGATCGCACGGGCCCGGGAGGCGATCGCCGCCCGGCACCGGGCCGATGTGCGCGGGGCCGCCGAAACGCTGCAGGAGGCGGCGGACCCCGCCGGGATGGTCGAGCGACCCGCCCCCGCCGACGTGGACGCGCTGGTCGAGGACCTCGCCACCGCCGCGCGGGTCGAACCGGTGGCCCGGGCCGTCGGCGCCTCCTACCGCTTCCGCGCCTCCCGGAGGGTGGGCTGGCCGCCGGTGCGCTGGGTCCGCCGCCTGCGCCCGGACCCGCTGAGCCGGCTCGGCATCGGTCAGGGACGGGACGCGGAGGGGCTCGAGCGCACCTCGCTGCCGGAGCCCGATGCGGCGACCCGCGCCCGTGCCTCGGGCGGGGTGCGCCGCTTCGCCGACGCCGCATCCGCAGGCGGCAGCGACCCCTGGCGGGCCGCGGTGCGCGGAGCGGCACGCTCCCGGGAGGAGCAGCTGCCGGACGCGCTCGACCAGGCGGTCGCCGGCGCCGACCTGCGCGCCAGGACCACTTCGTGGTGGTGGCCGGTGCTCGACGTGCTGCAGTGGCTGGCCCTGCTGACCTGGGTGGTGGGGCTGGGATGGCTGGCCCTGAACGTGCTGCTCGCGTTCCTGGGCGTGCCCCCGCCGCCGATGCCGATGGTCGAGGAGCTGTGGGTCCCGATCCCGCTGCCCACCGTGCTGGTGGTGCTGGGCATCGCCGCGGGGATCCTGCTCGGCGCGGCCGGAGTGGCGATCGCCGCCGCCGTCGGAGTGTGGCACCGCGCCCGATCCCGCCGGGTGCTGACCGCCAGGGTGCGTGCCGTGGCGGAGGAGCACGTCGTCACCCCCGTTGCCGCGGAGCTCGCCCTCGCGCGCGATGCTGCGAGGGATCTCGCACTCGCACGCGGCTGAGGATGCGGGACGGCAGTGTAGAATGGCTGGTCGACCGTGGCGTCGGACCCGCACGAGTTCCGTGCAGTCTCCGCGGGCCGCGCACACCTGATCCGCTGCACCATCCCGCAGGCGTGAGCCTGCAGAACAGAGGCACCTATGGGTTCTGTCGTCAAGAAGCGTCGCAAGCGCATGTCCAAGAAGAAGCACCGCAAGCTGCTTCGCAAGACCCGCCACCAGCGTCGCAACAAGAAGTGATCGCTGAGTGATCCGAGACGGCCCCCACCGCACGGTGGGGGCCGTCTCGCGTCCGGGCCCGAACCGCCGGCTCCGTCGGCCCGGCCGGCACGCTCCTGCCCGGCCGTCCGGCCGGCACCCGCAGGATCGGTAGGAACTGAGCCAATTCCGGGCCGAAAATGGTACGGAACCTGACACCCCCAGCGACCCGGGTGCCCGGGCCCGGCCGGCCCGGGGCCCGGGCAGCTCGGTCAGGCGCGGCCGGTCAGGCGGCGCCACCACGGGCGCCGGCCCAGCGCCTCGCGCAGCTGCGCGGCCTCGACCCGGTACTTCGCGTGGACTCTGCCGTCCACGATGATCACCGGGACGTCGTAGTCCCAGTCGGTGCGGAGCCGCTCGTCGGCGTCGATGTCCCGCACCTCCACGGCCGTGCCCGCGCGGTCCGCCTCGGCCCGGACCACCGGCAGCGCGTCGTCGCAGAGGTGGCAGCCCTCGCGGGTGAGGAACAGGACCCGGGCGTCGGGGTCGGTGGGGGAGGGGATGCGCGGTGCGGTCATGGGGCGCACCCTATCGAGGACGGGCCGCCCGCTGGATGCGGACGGCCCGTCGGGTGCTCGCGGCGCCGGAGCGTGCTGCTGCCTGCGCCGGGGAGCGGTGATCAGGCGGAGGTGGGAGCGGTGAACTCGGCCTCGATGACGATCTTGACCTCGTCGGCGACCAGCACGCCACCGGCCTCGAGGGCGGCGTTCCAGGTCAGCCCGAACTCCTTGCGGGAGATCTTGGTCTCGCCGGTGAAGCCCGCACGGTAGATGCCGAAGGGGTCGGTGGCCGCGCCCTCGTAGGAGAAGTCGAGCTCGACCGGCTTGGTGACGTCGCGGATGGTGAGGTCGCCGACGAGCGTGTCGCCCTCGACCTTGGTGGAGACGAAGCGGATCTCCGGGAAGTTCTCCGCGTCGAAGAAGTCGGCGCTGCGCAGGTGGTTGTCGCGGTCCTCGTTCGAGGTGCTGATCGAGCCGGTCTTCAGGGTGCTGCGGAAGGAGAGGTCCTGGCCCCCCTCGCCGACCTCGAGGACGCCCTCGACGTCGTCGAACTGGCCGCGGGCCCGGGAGATGCCGGCGTGACGCACGGTGAACGCCGCGGAGGTGTGAGCGGGATCGAGGGTCCAGGTGCCGGGAGTGAGGTCGTTCATCGGTGTCTCCTTGAGAGGATCGGAGGTGGGTATCCGGTGATCGGTCACGATCACCGACGTCTTGCTTGAAACCTAAACTAAACTGCGGGAGGATGGCAAGCATCAGCCCCCAGGACATGAGGAGACCGTGATGGATGACACGACGTCAAGCGGCGTGGACAGGGCGTCCACGCCCGAGGAGCTCTGGTTGACGAGCGCCGAGCAGGAGGCCTGGCGCACCTTCCTGTACGCGACGACCCTGCTCACCGATCGGCTCGGGGAGGTCCTGCAGTCCGATCCCGAGATCGACCTGACCCTCGGCGAGTACGAGATCCTGGTGCGGCTGTCCGAGGCGGAGAGCAAGTTCCTGCGGATGTCGGAGCTGGCCGACAAGGTCGTCCACTCCCGCTCCCGGCTCACCCACACCGTCAGCCGCATGGAGAAGCGCGGCCTGGTCGAGCGCGTGCGATGCACCGACGACGGCCGCGGCCGGCAGGCGCAGCTGACCGAGGCCGGGGAGCAGATGCTGGTGCGCGCCGCCCCCACCCACGTGCGGTCCGTGCGCGAGCTCCTGCTGGATGTCGTCGGCCACGACGACCTGCTCGAACTGGGCCGCATCCTGGCCAAGACCCTCGCCGAGGACGCCCCCGTCGGCGTCGCATGTCCGGCACCTCACCACGAGGCCGCACCTCTCGGCTGATCCGGAGGTTCGGTTGGTACCGTGAAGCGGCTCGGCCCCCGAGCGCGCAGTGCCCGAGCAGGAGAGGGACCCGCCCCATGACGACCACCACGGTCCACCTCGTCCGTCACGGCGAGGTGCACAACCCCGAGCGCATCCTGTACGGGCGCCTGCCCGGGTACCGGCTCAGCGATCGTGGTGAGCAGATGGCCTCCCTGGTGGGGGAGCATCTCACCGATGCGGACGTCGCCCTGGTCCGCTCCTCCCCGCTGCTGCGCGCCCAGCAGACCGCCGCACCGATCGCTCGCCCGCACGGGCTCGAGGTCGAGACCGACCAGCGCCTGATCGAGTCGGGCAACCATTTCGAGGGCCATCGGATGGGATACGGCGAGGCCAAGCTGAGCGATCCGCGCAACTGGCGCTGGTTCGCGAACCCCTTCCGCCCCTCCTGGGGCGAGCCGTACCGCGAGCAGGTCGCCCGCGTCGTCTCCGCAGTCCATGACGCGCGCGCCGCCGCCGAGGGCCGGGAGGCGGTGCTGGTGCTCCACCAGCTGCCGATCTGGGTGACCCGGCTCAGCGCCGAGGGCAGGCCGTTGTTCCACGACCCGCGGCGCCGCCAGTGCGGGCTGTGCTCCGTGACCAGCCTGCGGTTCGTCGGCCCCCACCTCGCGGGCGTGGACTACGCCGAGCCGGCCGCCGCGCTCTATGTCGGCGCTGTCGACGCCACCGGAGGCAAGCTGACGTGAGCGCACGCCCCACCCGACGCCGCCTGCTGAGCGCCGCCGGATCCCTGACCGGGGTCCTGCTGCTGGCCGCGTGCGGGACCGACACCAGCGGCCGCTACGGCTCCGGCGACTCCGGGTACGTCTCGGGCGACGGCGTCTCCACCGAGATCCCTCCCGACGATCGGGGGGAGCCGCTCGAGGTGGCCGGCACCACCTACGACGGGGAGGAGTTCTCCTCCGCCGCGCATCGCGGCGAGGTGCTCGTGCTCAACGTCTGGTACGCCTCCTGCCCGCCCTGCCGCAAGGAGGCGCCGGAGCTGCAGGCCATCCACGAGGACTACCAGGACCAGGGCGTGTTCTTCATCGGCGTCAACGTGCGCGACGCCGCCGGGCCCGCCCGCGCCTTCGAGGAGACCTACGGCATCACCTACCCCTCCATGCCGGACTCCGACGCGGAGATCATGTACGCGCTGCGCGGAGAGGTCGCGCCCAACGCGGTCCCCTCGACCCTGGTCATCGACCGGGAGGGCCGGGTCGCGGCACGGATCTCCGGCGCCGCCGACCCCTCCGTGCTGCGGGCGATGATCGATACGGTGGTCGCCGAGTGATCCCCGACGACCTCGGAGCCGCCTTCCAGGCCACGGCCCTCTCGGGCTCCCTGCTGCCGGCGCTCGCCGTCGCGGCGGCCGCCGGACTGGTCGCCTTCGTCTCCCCGTGCGTGCTGCCGGTGGTGCCGGGCTACCTCGGCTACGTTTCCGGGCTCGCCGGTCAGAGCGCCGCCGGCCCTGCGGCGAAGCGCTCCCGGCCCGCCACCGGGCGGATGCTCGCCGGCAGCGCGCTGTTCGTCGCCGGGTTCGCGGTGGTGTTCATGATCCTCGGCGGGTTCGCCGGGATGCTGGGCTACCTGCTGCAGGAGTACGCGCTGTGGATCGACCGGATCGCCGGAGCGGTCGTGATCCTGATGGGCCTGGTGTTCATGGGCGTCTTCCCGCGGCTGTCCGTCACCCGGCCGGTCTCCTCGAAGCGCCCCGACGCCGGCCTGGTCGGCGCCCCGCTGATGGGGCTGATCTTCGGCCTGAGCTGGACCCCCTGCATCGGCCCCACCTACGCCGCGATCATCGCGCTGTCCCTGGACGGCGGTGACGGCGGGGTGCTGCGCGGCGCGATCCTCTCGCTGGCGTACTCGCTCGGTCTGGGCATCCCCTTCGTGCTGTTCGCGCTGCTGTTCGAACGGGCGCTGGGGCTGAGCAGGAAGCTCTCCGCGCACCGCCGCACGATCGGCCTGCTCTCCGGGGCGCTGCTGATCGCCGTCGGCGTGCTGCTGATGACCGGGGTGTGGGCGAGCTGGATGAGCCGGCTGCAGGCCATGATCGCGACCTTCGAGCCGGTGGTGTGATGAACCAGGAGCGCACGAGAACCTCCGACGACGCAGGCGCTGCGGCGGAGAGCAGCTGGAGCAGCAAGCCGGAGGTCGACCGGAGACGGACGCCCGGCGCGCCGTCGCTGGGACTGCGCGGCACCCTGCTGTTCCTGTGGCGGCAGCTGACCAGCATGCAGACCGCGCTGATCCTGCTGATGCTGCTCGCGATCGCGGCCGTCCCCGGCTCGCTGTACCCGCAGCGCAGCGTCAACCCGGCGCTGACCGAGCAGTTCCTCGAGGAGAACGGCCGCTGGGGCGAGATCCTCGACGCCCTGGGGTTCTTCGACGTCTTCTCCTCGGCCTGGTTCTCCGCGATCTACCTGCTGCTGTTCATCTCGCTGATCGGCTGCATCGTGCCGCGCGTCGGCGTGCACCTGAAGCAGCTGCGGGCGAAGCCGCCGCGCACCCCCTCGCGGCTGACCCGCTTCACCGGTTACACCCGGGTCGAGCTCGACGCCGGCGAGGCGCACTCCGGGGCGGACGCGCTCATCGAGCGAGCGCACCGCTCCCTGCGCCGCTCCCGCTACCGCACGGAGGTCCGCGAGGAGGCGGGAGGGCGCTCCGTCAGCGCCGAGCGCGGGCTGCTGCGGGAGACCGGCAACCTCGTCTTCCACATCGCGCTGGTGGGTGTGCTGATCTGCATCGCCGGGGGAGAGCTGACCAGCTACCGCGGCCAGATCACCGTGATCGAGGGCGACGGCTTCGCGAACTCGCTGACCCAGTACGACTCCTTCGAGTCCGGGGCCTGGTTCGACCGCAGCGAGCTGCCGGACTTCCGCTTCACCCTCGAGGACTTCCGCGCCACCTACGTCCAGCCCGGGGAGGGCGGGAAGGTCGGCGAGCCGCGCTCCTTCGAGGCCGACGTCCAGGTGACCACGCCCGGCCAGGAGCAGCTGTCGAAGACCGTCCAGGTCAACCGGCCGCTGCACGTCAAGGGCGCCTCGATGTACCTGCTGGGCAACGGCTACGCCCCCGAGGTGACCGTGACCGACCCCGAGGGGACCGTCGTCGCCGAGGGGCCCGTGATCACGGTGCCGACGGGGGACATCGGCTACACCTCGCAGCTGGTCATCAAGGCGCCCGACGCGCAGCCCGAGCAGACCGCGGTGGTCGGCTTCTTCCTGCCCACCGGCACCATCGACGATCAGGGGCCGCGCTCGCTGTACCCCGATGCGCTGGACCCGCAGCTCGCGCTCACCGTCCACCAGGGCGACCTGGGGCTGGACTCCGGCGTCCCGCAGAACGCCTACGAGGTGGACCTCAGCACCCTCACCCCGGTGACGGGCGAGGACGGCGCCCCGGTGCTGATCCGGCTCTACCCCGGCCAGGAGTACTCCCTCCCGGACGGCACCACGGTCAGCTTCGACGGGCTGCGCCGCTACGCCGCCTTCGACGTCGCCCACAACCCCTTCGAGCGCTGGATCCTGCTGAGCGCCGTGCTCGCCGTCGGCGGCCTGATCCTCTCGCTCTTCGTGCCCCGCCGACGGGTGTGGGTCCGGGTGCGGGAGACGGCCACGGGCACCGTGCTCGAGGTCGCGGGTCTCGCCCGCAGCGACGACCCGTCCCTCGAGGACGACGTGCGCGCCCTGGCGTCCTCGCTCGCCGAAGCGCAGGATGGGACCTCGGGCGGTCCCTCCGACACCCCTGAAGACCGGCCCGCGCGGGCCGCGGACCACTCCTCCGAAGGAAGTGCACAGTGATCAATGAGCAGCTGGCGGAGATCTCGAACCTCGCCCTCGTGGTGGCGATCGTCCTCTACGTGCTCGCCCTGATCGGCTTCGCCGCCGACCTCGCCTCCTCCTCGCAGCGCCGCAGCGATGCACGCCTCGCGGCGCAGGAGCGCCGGGCCGAGGCGCATGCGCTCCAGACGGCGTCCGTCGCCGCCGACGGGGCGGGCGCTCCCGTGGACACCTCCGGCCACCGGGGCGGGACCGGCACCGGCGACGCCGACGCCGCGGCGCAGCCGACCGCCGGCTCCATGAGCGCGCAGCGCTTCGCCTTCCTCCTCACCGGTGCCGCGACCGTGCTGCACGTGGCGGGTGTGGCGACCCGGGCCCTGGCCACCCAGCGCGTGCCGTGGGCGAACATGTACGAGTTCGCCACCACCAGCACCGCCGTGGTGACGCTCGCATTCCTCGTCTTCAGCATCAAGCGCACGGAGCTGCGGGCGCTGGGCACCTTCGTGATCGGTCCCGTGCTGCTGGTGCTGCTGCTGGCGCAGACGTTCTGGATCGTGCCGGCCGCGAAGCTCACCCCCAGCCTGCAGAACTCCCACTGGCTCTACATCCACATCAGCATCGCGATCCTGGCCACCGCCCTGTCGATCCTGGGCGCCGTGGTCGCGGGCCTGCAGCTGCTGCAGTCCCGCCACGAGCGGGCCCTGGTGGAGGCGGCCGCGGCGGGCGCGGAGCACCCGGAGCACTGGGGCCGCTTCGGCCACGTGCTGGACCGGCTGCCGTCCTCGACGGTCCTGGAGGCGCTGAGCTTCCGCATCCACTCGGTGGCCTTCGTGTGCTGGACCTTCACCCTGATCTTCGGCGCGATCTGGGCCCGGGACGCCTGGGGCCGCTTCTGGGGCTGGGACCCCAAGGAGGTGTGGACCTTCATCATCTGGGTGATCTACGCGGCCTACCTCCACGCCCGCGCGACCGGCGGGTTCCGCGGCAGCCGCGCCGCCGGGCTCGCCCTGGCCGGCTTCGTGGCCGTGGTGTTCAACTACACCATCGTCAACACGGTGATCAACGGACTGCACTCCTACTCGGGGCTGTGAGCCCCGGGGCGGGGAGCGGTCGCTGATCTCCGGTCCCTGGGGCCGGAGCGGGGACCGGCCGCCGACGCGTGCGGCAGGGCTGCTCGGGCAGCTACGCCTCGCCGCCGTCCTCGTCCAGGCCCCGCTCGCGGCGCTCCCGCCGCTCGCGTCGGATGTCCTCGTCGAGGCGACGCAGGAAGTCGGGGTCCTCGTCGGGCGCCAGCGGGCCCCGGCGGCGCTGCGGCTCGCTGCCGGTGCTGCGCTCCTTGCCGACGAACAGCCAGGTGATCGGTCCCACCCACGGGATCAGCACGATCAGCACGATCCAGGCCCACTTGGGCAGCCCTTTGATCTTCTCGTCCTCCGTCTGCACGCAGTCGGCGAGCGCGAAGACCGTCAGGGCGATGGAGAGAACTGCGATGATGCCGCGGGCCATGGCCGAAGTCTAGGCAACACACCTGATCGCGTGGTGGGTAGCGGTCGTGGCGCGAACGCTCGGTCGGGAGAACTACCCTGGGGGCATGCGTCCGTTCCTGATCTACGCCGTCGTCCGTCTCGGGCTGTGGGCCCTGCTGTGGTGGGTGCTGAGCCTGTCGGGGCTGGGCGTGGTGCTGGCGGGCGTGCTGGCCGCCCTCATCGCGATGCTGCTGTCGATCCTGTTCCTGGACCGGCTGCGGGACGCGGCCGCGCAGCGCTGGAAGGCCGCCGACGAGCGCCGGGCGGAGCGCCGCAGCACCGAGGCCGACGAGGACGCCGAGTACGAGGACGGGCTGCTCGACGAGGCCGAGGAGAGCCGGCCCGACGAGAACGGGGCCGACGACGGCGAGGACGCGGAGGACGGAACCGTGGAGGACGACGCGGAGAGCGACCCTGCCGAGAGCTCGCAAGCGGGCGACGCGGAGAGCTCGGACCCCGCGAGCCCGGCGGGGCTGCCGACTCTCGACGACCGCGACGAGGTCACAGGAGAAGTCCGCTGAGCAGCAGCAGGGAGTAGACCAGCTCCAGCCGCCCGGTCGCGCCGAGCACCGGGATCAGGTCACGCCCGGCAGCGCCTCCGAGCACCGCCCGCACCGGCGGGAGGGCGAGCAGGAGGGCCGGCAGCACCAGCACCACCGGCCACTGCACCACCATCACCGGCACCATCAGCGCGAACGGCGCCAGCACCGCGACCGTGTACAGCCGCCGGGTGCCGCGCTCGCCCAGCCGCACGGCGAGGGTCCGCTTGCCGGAGAGCGCGTCGGTGGGGATGTCGCGGAGGTTGTTGGTGAGCATCAGGGCGACCGCCAGCAGACCGATCGCGATCGAGGCGAGCAGCGCCACCCATCCCGGCGCGCCGGTGATCGCGTAGGCGGTGCCGTTGACGGCCACCAGCCCGAAGAACACGAACACGAACAGTTCTCCGAGCCCCAGGTAGCCGTAGGGCCTCTTCCCACCGGTGTAGAACCAGGCCGCCGCTATCGCCGCCGCCCCGATCACCAGCATCCACCAGAGCTGGGCCACCGCGATCAGCACCAGCCCGCACAGGCCGCCGAGGGCGAGTGAGGCGAACGCCGCCCGCTTGACCGTCGTGGGCCGCGCCGCGCCGGAGCCGGTGAGGCGGAAGGGGCCCACCCGGTCGTCATCGGTGCCGCGGATGCCGTCGGAGTAGTCGTTGGCGTAGTTCACGCCGATCTGCAGGGAGAAGGAGACCGCGAGGGCCAGCAGCGCGCGGGGGATCACGAGCGCCCAGTCCACCTCCCCGTGCAGCGCCTCCAACTGCCACGCCGCGGCGCCGGTGCCGGCGGCGACGGGGGCCAGGGCGGCCGGCAGGGTGCGGGGTCGGGCGCCCTGCACCCACTGCGACAGGGTGGCCATCGTGCTCCTCGGGATCGGCGGATGAGCGGGCCGCTCCGCGGAGGGCCTCCCCGAGGATAGTCTCAGCATGCGGCGGCGCGCGGTCACCGGTCCGGGGACGTGGCGAGACGGCGGGCGGCGGCGCGGTCCACCTTGCCGATCCCCAGCAGCGGGAGCTGCTCGAGCACGTGCACCCGCTTGGGGATCATGTGGCCGGGCACCTCGGAGGTGCGCAGCGCGCCGCGCACGAGCGCCGTCGCCTCGGCCGGATCGACGCCCTCCTCGAGGGTCACCAGCGCCTCGACCCGCTGCCCCCACTCCGGGTCCTCGACGCCCACCACCACGCTCGCGCGCACCATGCCGCGCAGCATCAGGGAGCGGTCGATGGCCCGTTCCACGTCCTGGGGGAGGACCTTGCGCCCGCCGGTGATGATGACGTCATCGGCCCGGCCCAGCACGGTGAGCTCCCCGCCCTCTCCGAGCTCGGCGAGGTCGGAGGTGAGGAAGCGGCGGGGGGAGACGCCCGTCGGATCGTTCGTCGGGGGGCCCGTCGGGGAGTCCGAGAACGGCGTGGTGTCGGTGCCGCCGTCGGCCGTGAGGTAGCCGAGCGCGAGCGTGGGGGAGCCGATCCGCAGCCTGCCCGCCCCGGCGGCGTCGGGCGCCTCGAGCCCCAGCTCCACCCCGGGCAGCGGGAGGCGGTCGTAGACGCAGCCGCCCGCGGTCTCCGAGGAGCCGTAGGTGGTGCGCACCGCGATCCTCTGGGCGCGGGCCCGGGCGAGCACGTCGGGGCTGGTCGCGGCACCGCCCACGAGCACGGCCGCGAAGCGCTTCAACAGGCCGCGGGCGCGGGCGTCCGCCCCGGTGGCGCCGGTGACGAGACGGGTGAGCTGGGTGGGCACCAGCGACGTGAAGGCGGGCAGGCCGGCCTGCTCGGCCTGCGCCAGCGCCGCGGTCGCGAGCTCGGTGAAGGCGGCGGCATCGAAGTGGCCGCGCAGGTCCGGCAGCGGGTCCGGCAGCGCGGGGGCGTCCAGGCCCAGCACCTGCGCGGTGCGGTGGGCGCGGGCGATCACCTGGACCCCGGCGATGTGCGTGGGCGGCAGCAGCGGCAGCCAGAACCCGTGACCCCGGCTCGCGGGTGCCGTGCCGTCGGCGGCGAGGAGCTGTGCGGTGGCGTCCTGGGAGGCGAGCAGCGCCTGCCGGGTCAGGGCGACGGCCTTCGCGGTGCCGGTCGATCCGGAGGTGGGTACCACGAGCGCGGTCCGCTCGAACCCGGCCGGCAGCTGCGCGGGCGGGGCGAAGGGCCCCAGCCACAGCCGGGCCCTTCCCTCCATCATCTCGCCGATCGCGTGGGTGTGCGCGGCGAGCGAGGCGGCGGAGCCGTCATGGGTCGCGGGGACCAGCCAGGGCAGGTCGTCGGCCGACGGGGAGGCGGGGCCGGTCATCTCAGCCCTGCGGGTGCGGGAACCGCGACCAGTCGGGCTCGCGCTTCTCCAGGAACGCGTCACGGCCCTCGGCGGCCTCGTCGGTCATGTAGGCCAGGCGCGTCGCCTCCCCGGCGAAGACCTGCTGGCCCATCAGCCCGTCGTCGGCGAGGTTGAAGGCGAACTTCAGCATCCGGATCGCCTGCGGCGACTTGGTGGCGATCCGCGCCGCCATCTCCAGCCCCACGGCCTCGAGCTCCGCATGGTCCACGACCCGGTTGACAGCGCCCCAGTCGTAGGCGTCCTGCGCGGAGTACTCCTCGGCGAGGAAGAAGATCTCCCGCGCCCGCTTCTGGCCCACCTGCTTGGCGAGGTAGGCGGAGCCGTAGCCGCCGTCGAAGGAGCCGACGTCCGCGTCGGTCTGCATGAAGCGGGCATGCTCGCGCGAGGCGATCGAGAGATCGCTGACGACGTGCAGGGAGTGCCCGCCCCCGGCGGCCCAGCCATTGACCATCGAGATCACGACCTTGCCCATGGTGCGCATCAGTCGCTGCACCTCGAGGATGTGCAGCCGTCCCGCGGAGCCGGTGCGCACCTGCGCGGTCTCCCCGTACTCCTGCGCCTCGGCGTACTCGTAGCCGGCCCGGCCGCGGATCCGCTGGTCGCCGCCCGAGCAGAAGGAGTGCCCGCCGTCCTTGGGGGAGGGACCGTTGCCGGTGAGCAGGATGACGCCCACCCCGGTGTCGAGCCGCGCGTGGTCCAGCGCCCGGTACAGCTCGTCGACGGTGTGCGGCCGGAAGGCGTTGCGCACCTCGGGCCGGTCGAAGGCGATCCGGACGGTGGGCAGGTCCCGCTCGGTGCGCTCGCCGTCCGCGGACTCGATCCGCTCCACGGCGCGGTGGTAGGTGATGTCGGTCAGCGCGGGCCCGCCGTGCTCCTGGGCGGGCACCTCGCGCCAGCGGTGGGGATCGAAGGTGTCGGAGACCCTGCGGGGCAGCGGAACGGGTGCGGTCGTCATGACTGCCAGGGTAGTCCGGCGGTGGCGGGCGCCGGATCGGTGAGGAGCCGCCCGTAGGTGAGCACGTCCACGCGCCTGCCGTCGATGAGGAACTTCCCGCGCTCCGTGCCCTCGTGCACGAAACCGGCCGCCCGGGCCACGGCCCCGGAGGCGGGATTGTCGACCCGATGCCCGAGCTCGAGCCGCTCCAGGCGCCAGCCGCCCTCCGCCGACGGGGCCAGCGCCCGTTCGGCGACCGCGGCGGCCGCCTGCACGGCGAGGCCCTGCCCGCGGTGTGCCGCATGGAGCCAGTAGAAGAACCAGCCGATCCGGTCCTCGCGGTCGATCGTGAGCGCGACCAGACCGATCAGGGTGTCGTTCCCGTCGACGATCGCGGTCGCCCGACGGTCGGCCTCCAGCAGCCACGCCACCTGCTGCCGGGCCTGCGCGGGCGTGGTCACGGTGCCCTGCCGGGCCATGTCGTCGGCGGAGCGGTACGCGTCCAGGAGGGCAGGGGCATCACCGGGGCGCAGCGGGCGCAGCCGAGCGCCGGCGGGGCGGGTCGGAGGAGGGCAGGGGAGCATCGGTCCATCGTGGCCGCTTCGCCTCCGGGCCGCCAGCTCATTACCCTCGAGGTCATGCAGATCCCCTCCGCCCTGCGCGACCTCGGCATCGACGACCTCCGCGCCTGGTCGATCCCCCTGGCCACCCGCTTCCGCGGCATCACCGAACGCGACGGCCTGCTGTTGCACGGCCCCGCCGGATGGGCCGAGTTCTCCCCGTTCTGGGACTACGACGCCGCGGAATCCGCGACCTGGCTGCGCGCCGCGCTCGCCGACGCCACCGCCGAGCGGCCCGCGTCCCTGCGCGAGGAGGTGGCCGTCAACGTCACCATCCCGGTCGTGCCGCCGGTGCTGGCCCACCGCCTCGCCACCGTCGGCGGTGCCACGACCGCGAAGGTCAAGGTGGCCGAGGCCGGTGTGAGCCTCGCCGAGGACGCCTCCCGCCTGGAGGCGGTGCGCGACGCGATGGGCCCGGCCGCCCGGCTCCGCATCGATGCCAACGCCGCCTGGAGCCGCGAGGAGGCGCTCGCGGCCCTGCCCGTCCTGGACGCGGCGGCGGGAGGCCTCGAGTATGCCGAGCAGCCCTGCGCCGAGCTCGAGGACCTCGCCGCGGTGCGCCGCGCGCTCGACGTCCCGATCGCCGCCGACGAATCGGTGCGGCGGGCCGAGGACCCGCTGCGGGTGGCGCGCGCCGAGGCCGCCGACCTGCTCGTGATGAAGGTCCAGCCGCTGGGCGGCGTCGAGCGCTGCCTGGAGCTGGCCGAGCAGGCGGGACTGCCGGTGGTGGTCTCCTCCGCGCTCGAGTCCAGCCTGGGCCTCGGGGCCGGGGTCGCCCTCGCCGCGGCCCTGCCGGAGCTGCCGCACGCGTGCGGCCTCGGCACCGCGACCCTCCTCACCGGCGACCTCGTCGCCCCGCCCCTGCACGCCGACGGCGGGATGCTGCCCGTCGGGCGGAGCGAGCCGTCCCCGGAACTGCTGGAGCGGCACGCCGCCGGCGCCGAGCTCGCCGCACGCTGGCAGCAGCGGCTCGCCGACTGCGCCGCACAGCTCTGAGGCGCATCCCGCGGCACGCCGCCGCGGCGCCCGCACTACGCTGACGGGGTGCACGAGCGAACCGCCCCGACCCTCCCGCCGGCCTCGGTCCCCGCGCCCCGCCCCACGGGCTCCGGCGCGGTGGACCAGTCCGTGGCGCTGTGGTGCGCCCTCGCCGAGCTCGGGATGCGCGAGGCCGTCCTCGCCCCCGGTTCCCGCTCCGCACCGCTGGTCTACGCCCTGGCCGCCGCCGAGGTGGGGGAGCGGATCCGCCCCCACGTGCGCATCGACGAGCGCGCCGCGGCGTTCACCGCGCTCGGGATCGGCCGCCATGATCCGGCGCATCCCGCCGCCGTCGTCACCACCTCCGGCACCGCCACCGCGCACCTGCACGCCGCGGTGATGGAGGCCCACCACTCACGCATCCCGCTGCTCGTGCTCACCGCGGACCGCCCCGCGGAGCTGCGCGAGGTGGGCGCGAACCAGACCACCCGGCAGGCGGGGATGTTCCGCTCGCTCGTGCGCCTGGCCGTGGACCTGCCCGCCCCCACCGCCGCCGAGGCCACCGCCCTCGAGCTGCGCACCGCCGTCTCCACCGCGGCCCGGGCCCTGGCCGCGGCGACCGGGGAGCATCCCGGCCCGGTGCACCTGAACCTCTCCTTCCGCGACCCGCTGGTGCCGAGACCGCGCACCGACGATCCCGGCCCCGAGGAGACCCCCGCGCAGCGGATCGTGCTGACCCGTCGCGCCGGGACCGGGCCCGCCGCGCCGCATCCGGTGCCCGTCGATGACCGCACCGTCGTGGTCGCCGGGGACGGCGCAGGCCCCGAGGCCGCGGAGCTCGCCGCCCGTCACGGCCTCCCGCTGCTGGCGGAGCCCAGCTCCGGCGCCCGGCACGGGACGACCCTCGTGCCCGGCTACCCCGCCCTGCTGCGAGAGGTGATGGCGGATGCGAGCCATCCCCTGCGGCCGCGACGGGCGATCGTGCTCGGCCACCCCACGCTGTCCCGGCCCGTGGTCGGGGCCC
This sequence comes from uncultured Corynebacterium sp., assembly GCA_964535185.1. Classification (GTDB taxonomy): domain Bacteria; phylum Actinomycetota; class Actinomycetes; order Actinomycetales; family Dermabacteraceae; genus Brachybacterium. The sequence continues at coordinate 18,916 of CAZHSL010000002.1, read as the reverse complement.
TGCTCGGGGCCGAGGACGTCGAGGTGATCGTGGCCGATCCCCAGCTGGACTGGGCGGACGTCGCCCGCCGCGCCCGGCTCGTGGTCCCCGCCGCCGTCGGCGAGGAGCAGGGACCGGTCGATGCGCGGGAGCGGCAGGCGCATCTCGCCGCCTGGCGCGCGGCCGCCTCCGCGGCGACGGCGACGCTGCCCGGCAGCTGGCAGCAGCGCGCCGCGCTTGCCGTCTGGGAGGCCTCCGGCCCGCACGACGTGCTGGTCCTGGGCTCCTCGAGCCTGGTGCGCGACCTCGAGCAGCAGGCAGGCGCCACCTCCGCCCGGGTGGTCGCGAACCGCGGACTGGCGGGGATCGACGGCACCACCGCGATGGCGGGCGGCCTCGCCCTGGCCGGTGAGGCGGGGCCCGGCAGGGTGCGGCTGCTGGTCGGCGACCTCACCGCCCTGCACGACCTGACCGGGCTGCTGATCGGCCCGGAGGAGACGCGCCCCGCGCTCGACGTGGTCGTGGTCGACGACGGCGGCGGCCGGATCTTCTCCGGGCTCGAGCACGCGGCCGCCCCGCCCGACCTGCTGCGACGCTTCTTCACCACCCCGCACGGGGCGGACATCGCCGCAGCCGCGGCGGCGCTGGGCGCCCAGGCGCACCGCGTCACGGAGGACTCGCTGCCCGAGGCCCTCGCCGCCTCCGCGGACGGCGTGCGGGTCCTGGTCGTCCAGCCGACGTCCAGCACGGATTCGAGGAACTCTTGAACGGGAATGCTGACATGGACCCCATGAAAGACGCGCACGATCCCCAGGACAGCCCGTTCACCCCCGGCCGCGACGGCGCGGGAGGCACAGCCCCGAGCGGAGCCGCGGGAGGCTCCGCCCCCGGCGGCGCCGCGGACGGCGGCGGCTGGCCGCAGACGCCGCCTGCCGGTACGGCACCGACCGCGCCGATCCCGGCCCACGGGCTCGGGACCCCGGCGCCGGCACCGGCCTGGCCCTACGGATCCACGGCTCCGGTCGACGCGGCGGCCCCGGCACCCGCCGCGACCCCGCCGCGCCGCGGACCGGGCTGGGGCGGGGTCGGTGCGCTGGTGGTGCTCGGCATGGTGCTCTCCAGCGGCGCCACGCTCGGCGGCGTCGTCGCCTACGACCAGCTCCTCGACCCGGAGCCGGGGGTCTCCGCCGAGCCCGCACCGGAGAGCGCCTCCGAGGCGCGACCCGCGGCGGCCGTCACCGGCGAGGCCCCGAACTGGGCCGCGGTCGCCGAGAAGGTCTCCCCGAGCACCGTCGCGATCCAGGTCGCGACCGGCGGCGGCACCAGCCAGGGCACCGGGGTGGTGCTCGACGAGAAGGGCTCGATCCTCACCAACAACCACGTCATCGCCGGCGGCCGGCAGATCCGCGTCACCACCAGCGACGGCCTGAGCTACGCCGCCTCCGTCGTCGGCACCGACCCCACCACGGACCTGGCCGTGATCCGCCTGGACTCCCCGCCGGAGGATCTGCAGCCCGCCACCTTCGCGGACTCCTCGACCGTCCAGGTGGGCCAGCCGGTGATGGCGCTCGGCACCCCGCTGGGGCTCGAGAACACCGTCACCACAGGCATCATCTCCGCCGTCGACCGGCCCGTCACCGCTGGCGGCGAGAAGGGCGGGGACACCGAGGCGACCTACACCTCGGCCCTCCAGACCGACGCCGCCATCAACCCCGGCAACTCCGGCGGCCCGCTGGTGGACGCCGCCGGCCAGGTGATCGGCATCAACACCGCGATCGCGGGGATCCCGGACGCCGACGGCCAGGCGGGGAGCATCGGGCTGGGCTTCGCGATCCCCGCCAGCACCGCCACGATGATCGCCGATCAGCTCCGGGAGGACGGCACCGCCGACCACGCCTTCGTCGGCGTGACCAGCACGGACGGCAGAGCATCGGCCGACGGCGCCGCCTACAGCGGAGCCGAGGTGGTCAGCATCGAACCGGGCAGCCCGGCCGACGACTCCTCGCTGCGCAAGGGCGACCTCGTGATCGCGGTGGACGACACCGGCGTCGGCGGGGCGGCCGCCCTGACCGGTGTGGTGCGCGGACTCGAGATCGGCTCGACCCACGAGCTGAAGGTGGTGCGCGACGGCACCGTGCAGAGCGTCGAGATCACCCTCGGGACGAGTCCCTCCTGACCCTCAGGCGCCGCGCCCGCCGCGCAGCGCCTGCAGCATGGGCCGGCACTTCGCGAGCGCCTCGGCGTGCTCCGAGACCGGGTCCGAGGCCGCGACGAGCCCGCCCCCGGCCTGCATCACGACCGTCCGCTCGTCGACCAGGTGCGCCATCCGCAGCGCGATCGCCCACTGCCCGTCCCCGGCCGCGTCCATCCAGCCCACCGGGGAGGCGTAGCCGCCGCGGTCGTGCGGCTCCAGCTCGGCGATGATCTCGTCGGCGCGCTCCCGGGGCGTGCCCGAGACCGCGGCCGAGGGGTGCAGGCGCGAGGCGACGTCGAGGCTGGTCGCGCCGCCGCGCAGGCGCGCCGAGACGTCCGAGGCGAGATGCTCCAGGCCCGGCAGCCGCAGCACGAACGGCTCGGGCGAGACCTCGAGCTCCTCCGCCAGCCCCTCCAGCCGGTCGACCACCGAGTCGACGGCGAAGGCGTGCTCGGCCAGCTCCTTCGAATCGGTGCGGAAGGCGCGCCGGTCGGCCTCGTCCAGCTCCCCGTCGTCGGCCACCGGGCGGGACCCGGCGAGCACGCGCGAGAAGACGCGGCCCGCCTCCGTCTGGGCGAGCATCTCCGGGCTCGCGCCCACCACGTCCTCGAGGAGGTACACCCAGGTGCTGGGGTAGGCGCGCGCCAGCCGCGTCAGCAGCACCGCGGGGGACAGCGGTGCCGGGGTGCGCACCGTGGTGCGCTCGGACAGCACGATCTTCTCGGCGTGCCCGGCACGGATCTCCTCGACCGCCGCCGTCACCAGGGCCTGGTACTCGTCCGGGGTGTGGGCGGCCTCGACGTCGAGCGGCTCGGAGACCTCCGCGGGGACGGGGGAGGAGGGGAACAGGTCCCGCCAGCTGGTGGGCAGCTCCGGCTCCTCGTCCACCCCGACCACGGTGAGGAACGACTCCCCGTCGTGCACGCCGAGCAGGGCGCGCGGCACCAACAGCGTCGACGGGCGCGGCGAGCCGTCGGCGTAGGAGAAGCTGCCCAGCGCGATCAGCCCGCTGGTGCGCACCCGCACCTCGTCGTCGACGCGGGCGCGGGCGGCCAGGGCCCGGAACGCGGAGCCGGCGGCCGCGAAGCGGTGCGGGCCGCCGGACTGCACGGACCAGGCCGTGCCGAGCGCGACCATCCCCTGCCCGTGGCGCAGCCACGCCCCGCTGACCGCCGCGGGCACGTGCCCGAGCAGGTCCACCGCCTCCTCGATGCGCCGGGTGCGGACGTGCAGGACCACCGGTGGTTCGCCGGCGGCGTCGGAGGGCAGGAAGGAGGCAGGCATCCTTGCCATTATGCGGCACCCGGAGGGGCCCGGGCCGTGATCCGTGTCCCGGTCGCAGATGCGCGGGAGAGCCGCCTCGAGGTGCGACCATGGACCGGCGACCCCTCCGGCAGGGGCACGGCCGATCCGGCCCCGCGCCCCGCCGACCCCCTTCCCGAGGAGCATGCGCGTGAGCAGTACCGTCGACAGCATCGCCACGCCCCTGGTGCGGGGAGTGCTCGCTGCGCTGTCCTCCCTCGGCATCGCGCTGGCCGTGGTGGTCGTGCCGGCGCTCGCCGCACAGGTCGCGGGGACCGCCTCGAGCGCGACCGCGCTGGACGCGATCCTCATCGGACTGAGCATCCTCGTGCTCGGCCACGGCGGCGGTGTCATGGTCAGCACCGGCGTGGTCGACGGCCCCGTGACCATGACCCCCTTCGGCCTGCTGATCCTGCTGCTGCTGCTCTCCGCGCTCGCGATGCGGAAGGTGGGCCGGGCGCTGCGACCCGTGCGGGACGACGGCGTGCTGCGCACCGGAGCGCTGCGCGACGCGGGATCCGCCCTGGGCATGTACGCCGTGGTCTACGCGATCGGGCTGGCCGTGCTGGCCGGGATCGGTCGCAGCGTCGACGCCTCGCCCATGATCAGCTCGGCGCTCATCTCCGGGCTGATGGTCGCGGTGATCGGCGGGCTCGTGGGCATGCTGTGGTCGCTGCGGCGCGAGGCGACGGACACGGTTCCCGGGGTGCGCGTCCTCGAGCTGCTGCCCGCCCCCTACGGTGACGTGGCACGGGCCGCGCTGTTGGCCGTGACCGGCCTGCTCGGGCTCGGCATGGCGCTCGTGGTGGTGATGATGCTGCTGTCCGTGCCCGCGCAGTCCGCGCTGTTCGACCAGCTCGCTCCCGGCCTCGTCGGCGGGCTCGTGCTCACCCTGCTCCAGCTGGCGCTGCTGCCGCTGGTGGCGGTGTGGGCGCTGACCGTGCTGCTCGGCGGCACGGTCGGGGTGGGGACCTCCACCGGCATCTCCCTGGACGGTGCCGAGACCGGCGTGCTCCCCGTGCTGCCGATGCTGGGCGCCCTCCCCGGCCCCGGGGACTTCCCCTCCGCCGTCTGGCTGCTGATGATCCTGCCGATGCTCCCGGTGGGGCTGGGTGCGGTGCGGCTGGTGCGCGACGTGGCCCACCTCGAGCGTCGCGAGCGGATCATCGCCTGGTCCGCCTATCCCGCCGCCGTCATCGTCGCGGGTCTGCTGCTGGCCGGACTGTCCACCGGCGGGATCGGCGACGGCCGCCTCGTCCACCTGGGACCGCAGATGAGCACGCTCGCACTGCCGCTGATCGGCATCGTCGTGGTGAGCACCGGTTCCGTGCTCGCGGTGCTCGCGACCCCGCTGGTCCCGTGGTCCCGCCGCACGCTGGGCTCGGTGCGCGACCGCGTCGAGGCCGCCGAGCGCCAGGAGCAGGGCGAGACGGACGCCGCCGGCGCGGAGGGGACGGGCGCTGGGCGCGACGCGGCGGCCGAGCGCAGCGCGCTCCTGGAGCGGTTCGCCCGCCGGAACCCGCCCACGATGGCCGCATCCCCCGCGCCGAGCAGCGCGACCGGGCCCTCGGCGGGCAGTGCTCCTTCGGCGTCCGCCGACAGCGCCTCCGAGCCCGAGACCGCGCCGAGCCCGGGGGTCGCGTCGGGACGGGAGCACGAGGAGCTCGACGGCACCGAGGGCGACGATCTCGAACGCGACCTGTGGGCGGTGGAGCCGCAGCAGACGCCGGACGACGCGACCGGCGACGAGGGCGAGGGCGAGGGCGAGGGCGAGGAGAAGGCTGCCACCGACCCCGCCACCAGGAGGCCCTGGCTCACCCGCCGCCGAGACCGCTGAGCCAGTTCACCATCGAGTCCTGCACCGCATCCTCGCACTCGATCCGGGCCTGCTCGGTGATGGCCGTCGAACGGCACTGCTCGAGATCGGCCATCGGGCCGTAGAACACGCCGCTCAGCACGGCGTTGGCGATGATCAGCCCCAGGGCCGGCAGGCCGAGCAGGATGCCGAACGCGGCCATGCCGAGGCGACGTCCCCGCAGCGCCCGGATGATCAGCAGCACCAGCAGCACCAGGGCGAGCAGTCCGGTGACCCCGGAGAGCAGCGCATAGGGCAGAGGCGCGAGCATCAGCAGCCAGGACGCGAGCATCGACAGGGTCAGGGCGCTGGTCAGGCGCCGGGACCGGGTCGCTGCTCGGTCCGTCGGCGGGCCGGAGGCGGAGTCGCTGTTCATCGGATCCATTGTGCCCGTTCCGTCGAGCCCCGGCGGACACCCCGCTCGCGGCCCGCACGTCCTCGCTAGCCTGGGGTGGTGACCCGTCTCCCCGTCGTCGTCCTCATCTCCGGCACCGGCTCGAACCTCGCCGCCCTCCTCGCCGCCGCGCGCGAGGCGGACTGCCCCTACCAGGTCGTGGCCGTGATCGCCGACCGTGAGGCGAGCGGCCTCGAGCATGCGCGCGCCGCGGGCATCCCCACCCAGGTGGTGCGCCTGGCCGATCACCCGGACCGCGAGGCCTGGGACACCGCGCTCGCCGCCGCCGTGTCCGCCCACGGCCCGCAGCTGGTGGTGCTGGCCGGCTTCATGAAACTCGTCGGCCCCCCGCTGCTGGAGGCCTTCGGGGGCCGCATCGTCAACACCCACCCCGCCCTGCTTCCCTCCTTCCCCGGCGCGCACGGGGTCCGGGACGCCCTCGCGCACGGCGTGAAGATCACCGGCTGCAGCGTCATCGAGGTCGATGCGGGGGTGGACACCGGGCGCATCCTCGCCCAGGCCGCGGTCGAGGTGCGCGAGGACGACACCGAGGCGACCCTCCACGAACGGATCAAGGCCGTCGAGCAGCCGCTGCTGGTGGACGTGGTGCGGCGTCTCACCGCCGCCGGCTGAGACGCGCCCCGCTGCCTCCGCGCCCCGCTGCACCCCGCGCCCCGCCCCCGATACAGTGGCCCCACACGACTGGCGAAGGTGGGGGACCACCGGGGAGTGACGAGCGTGGACATCGACCGCCTGGGTGCCCACCGACAGCCGATCCGAACAGGAGCACCCCACGTGAGCACCGCAGAGCGCCGCCCTCTGACCCGAGCCCTGATCTCCGTCTACGACAAGACCGGCATCGTCGACCTGGCCCGCGCCCTCGCCGAGAACGGCGTGGAGATCGTCTCCACCGGCTCCACCGGCAGCACGATCCGCGACGCGGGCATCGCGGTCACCGACGTCGAGACCGTCACCGGGTTCCCCGAGATGCTCGACGGCCGCGTCAAGACCCTCCACCCGCGCATCCACGGCGGCATCCTCGCCGACCAGCGCCTCGCCGGGCACCAGGAGCAGCTGAAGGCGCACCAGATCGCGCCCTTCGACCTGGTCGTGGTCAACCTCTACCCGTTCAGCGAGACCGTCGCCGCGGGCGGCGGTTTCGACGAGATCATCGAGAAGATCGACGTGGGCGGTCCCACCATGGTGCGTGCGGCCGCGAAGAACTTCGCCTCCGTCGCCGTGGTCGTCGACCCGGAGGGCTACCCCATCGCGGCCGAGGCCGCGACGTCCGGCGGCTTCACCCTCGCCGAGCGTCAGCAGCTCGCGGCCATCGCGTTCACCCGCACCGCCGAGTACGACGACGCGATCAGCGACTGGATGCTCGCCCAGCTCGACGACCCCGAGGAGACCGAGCCCGCAGCTTCCGAGCCCGCGGCGCCCGAGGGCGCCGAGCCCGAGGACGACGGGGAGCTCAGCATCCTCGACCTCTCCGACGCCGACGCCGCCGAGCTCGGCATCACCGCCACCCTCCGCTACGGCGAGAACCCCCACCAGCGGGCCCGCCTGGCCGTCACCGACGAGACCGCCCCCGGCCTCGCCGGCGCCGAGCAGCTCGGCGGCAAGGAGATGAGCTACAACAACTACGTCGACGCCGACGCCGCCGTGCGCGCCGCCCACGACCACTCCCTCCCGGCCGTCGCCGTCGTCAAGCACAACAACCCCTGCGGCGTCGCCGTGGCCGGCGAGGACGAGGACATCGCCCTGGCGCACGCCCGCGCCCACGGCACCGACCCGGTCTCCGCCTACGGCGGCGTCATCGCCTCGAACCGGCCGGTCACCCTCGCCATGGCCCAGCAGGTCAAGCCCGTCTTCACCGAGGTGATCCTGGCCCCGGACTACGAGGACGAGGCCCTCGAGCTGCTGCGCACCAAGAAGAACCTGCGGATCCTGCGGCTGCAGGGGCAGTACTCCCGCGGCGCGGAGATGCGCGAGATCTGGGGCGGGATGCTGATCCAGGACGCCGACACCATCGCCGCGGACGGCGACGACCCCTCGCAGTGGACCCTCGCCGCCGGCGAGTCCGCCGACGAGGCCACCCTCGCGGACCTCGCCTTCGCCTGGCGCTCCGTGCGTGCGGTGAAGTCGAACGCGATCCTGCTGGCGAAGGACTCCGCGGCCGTCGGCATCGGGATGGGCCAGGTCAACCGCCTGGACTCGTGCCGCCTGGCCGTCTCCCGCGCGAACACCCTGGGCGCGCACGCCGAGGGGGAGCAGGCCCCCGAGCGGGCCCGCGGGGCGGTCGCCGCCTCGGACGCGTTCTTCCCCTTCGCCGACGGCGCCCAGATCCTCATCGACGCCGGCGTGACGGCGATCGTGCAGCCCGGCGGCTCGATCCGCGACGAGGAGGTCCTCGAGGCCTGCCGCGCCGCGGGCGTGACGATGTACCTCACCGGGACGCGCCACTTCGCGCACTGACCCGCGCGCACTGACCCGCGCACGGCCGACCCCGCTGACCCGCACGGCCGACCCCTCGCTGACCCCGACGCGGCCGACCTCTCGGTCGGCGCGCCCCGTCACCGCACCGTGCGGGGCGGGGCGCGCCGCGCGCGGGCAGTCGCCGGGGCCGTCGTTCACCGCGCGGACATCCGGGACCTCTAGAGTTGGTCCATACCCCAGCGTGCGAAGGAGCGACCGTGAAGATCCCCGACAACCAGAGCCTGCGCGAGTACATCGAGCATCTGCGCGAGGAGGGGTACTCGGTCCAGGACGGGCACACGCCGGACCCGGACCTCATCGACCCCCAGGGCAACCCGGTCTACACCTGGCAGGAGGGCTACCCGTACGCCACCCGGATGGACCGGGACGAGTACGAGCTGGAGAAGTACAAGCTCCAGGTGGAGCTGCTGAAGTACCAGTACTGGCTCGAGGACAACGACCAGAAGTCGATCATCATCTTCGAGGGGCGGGACGCGGCCGGCAAGGGTGGGACGATCAAGCGCTTCACCGAGCACCTCAACCCGCGCACCGCCCGCGTGGTCGCGCTCAACAAGCCCAGCGACCGCGAGCGCGGCCAGTGGTACTTCCAGCGCTACGTGCAGCATCTGCCCACCGAGGGGGAGATGGTGCTGTTCGACCGCTCCTGGTACAACCGGGCCGGGGTCGAGCGCGTGATGGGCTTCGCGACGCCCGAGGAGTACGAGACCTTCATGAACCAGGTCCCGTACTTCGAGCGCATGCTCGTGGACTCCGGCATCTTCGTGACGAAGTTCTGGTTCTCCGTCTCCCAGAAGGAGCAGCGCACCCGCTTCGCGATCCGTCAGCTGGATCCGGTGCGGCGCTGGAAGCTGTCCCCGATGGACCTCGAGTCGCTGGACCGCTGGGAGGCGTACACGCAGGCCAAGGAGGAGATGTTCCGCCGCACGGACAAGAAGTACGCGCCGTGGACGATCATCCGCTCCAACGACAAGAAGCGCGCCCGGCTCAACGCGATGCGCTTCTTCCTCTCCCAGTTCGAGTACGACGGCAAGGACCACGAGGTCGTCGGCGTCCCGGATCCCAAGCTCGTCATGCGCGGCAAGATGGAGGAGGCCGACGAGTGAGCTGAGGCTCCTCGTCCGGGGGCTGCGGCCCCGCGGCACTGCCGCGGCGCCGGCGAGAATCGTCTGATTCCGTACCGTCGCAGGGCGCGAAACGGCTCGGAATCAGACGATTCTGCTTCGGGGTTCGGGGTTCGGGGCTCGGGGCTCGGGCGGTCCGGGCCGGCCGGCCCGGCTCAGCCGTCCGTGGTCTGCTCCTCGGGGAGGCGCGTGATCTCCCCGGAGTCCATCTGCTCCTCGGAGACCGCCGGCAGGGTGCCGGTGGGAGTGGTGCGGTGCGGTGCGGTCATCGAGGCCGGGGACAGCAGCGACGCGAGCCGGGCCTCGTCCAGCAGGCCGCGCTCCAGCACCAGGTCGGCGACCGGCCGCCCGGTCTCCAGCGCGGTCGCCGCGACGTCCGTCGCCGGGCCGTAGCCGATCACCGGCACCAGGGCGGTGACCACGCCGATCGAGCGGCGCAGGTTGTCCTCGAGGATGTCCTCGTTGACGGTGATCCCGGCGATGCAGCGGTCGGCCAGGGTGTTCATCGCCCGGGTCATGATGCGCGTGGACTCGAGGATGTTGAAGGCGATCACCGGCTCGAAGGCGTTCAGCTGCAGCTGCCCGCCCTCGGCGGCGAAGGCCACGGTGAGGTCGTTGCCGATCACCTCGAAGGCGACCTGGTTGACGACTTCCGGGATCACGGGGTTCACCTTGCCCGGCATGATCGAGCTTCCCGGCTGCACCGACGGGAGGTTGATCTCGTGGAAACCGGCCCGCGGCCCGGAGGACAGCAGGCGCAGGTCGTTGCAGATCTTGGAGATCTTCACCGCGATGCGGCGGAGGATCCCCGAGAAGGTCACGAAGGCCCCGGTGTCGCTCGTGGCCTCGACCAGATCGGCCGAGAGCTCGAAGTCGATGCCGGTCAGCGCGGCGAGCTCCTCGGTGGCGCGCTGGGCGTAGCGGGGATCGGTGGTGATGCCGGTGCCGATCGCGGTTGCCCCGAGGTTGATCTCCTGGAACGCGGCCGCCGTGCGGGTGAGGCGCTCGACGTCCTCCTCGATCGTGGTGGCCCAGGCGTTGAACTCCTGGCCGACCGTCATCGGGACCGCGTCCTGCATCTGGGTGCGGCCCATCTTCAGCACCTGCGAGTACTCCGCGCCCTTGGCACGCAGCGTCGTGATCAGGTGGTCCATCGACTCCACGAGGGCCGGGAAGGTCAGCAGGATCCCGAGCCGCAGCGCCGTGGGGTATACGTCGTTGGTGGACTGGGCCAGGTTGACGTGGTTGTTGGGGTGGAGGTGCTCGTACTCGCCCTTGCTCCGGCCCAGGATCTCCAGCGCACGGTTGGCGATCACCTCGTTGGCATTCATGTTCGTGCTGGTGCCGGCACCGCCCTGGATCACGTCCACCACGAAGTTCTCGTGCAGGGCACCCTCGGCGATCTCCGCGCAGGCCTGCTCGATGGCGGCGGCGCGCTCGTCGTCGAGCGCCCCCAGGCCATGATTGGCGCGAGCCGTGGCCCGCTTGACCTGGGCGAGAGCCTCGATCAGGCGGGGGAAGTGGCTCAGCGGGACGTCGGTGATGTGGAAGTTCTCCTGCGCTCGCAGGGTCTGCACTCCGTAGTAGGCATCGGCGGGGACCTCGCGATCGCCGAGCAGATCATGCTCCGTGCGAGTGGCGATGTCGGGCGTCGAACCGGGGCTGGTCATGTGAAGGAGTCCTCCAGGTCGCTCTGGGGCCGACGGCGCTGCCGGCCACGGCCAGCGTAACCGGGATCGGGCAGGGGAGAGGTCCATGCGGTGTCCGTATCATGAGGCGCGTGCCGCAGCGTCAGCCCTCCTCCCCGTACTCCTTCTCCGCCGCCGTGCGTCGGCAGGCGGTGCTGACCTCCGCGCTCTGCGCACTCGCGGTGATCGTCCTGCTCGGCGTGCTGCACTCGGCGGCGCTGGCCGGCCTGCTGCTGGCCGTGCTGCTCGGCGTGCTCGCCGTGCTCCGGGCGGCGCTGCCGGTCAGAGCGGTCGGCGCCCTCGCCGTGCGCTCCCGAGGCCTCGACGTCGCCGTGCTGCTGGTGCTTGCGATCTCCCTCGGCGTGCTCTCCACCTCGCCGAACCTCTGAGCCCTCGCACGGCCCCGCCGCGCGCGCCGTGAGCTGTGAGGAGACCGGTCGGGCGTCGGCTGTTCCACGGCCCGGCCGGTGTGGCACGATCGATCCGTGCCCACCGATTCCGCCCGGCTCCATGCCGTGTTCGACCTCGCCATGAGGATCGGCGAGGGCCTGCTCACCAACGGTGCCGCCGCCTCCGAGGTGACCGCGACCGTGCTGCGGGTGACCAGCTCCTCCGGTCTGCGCAACGTCTCCGTCCAGGTGACGTTCAACGAGGTGACGATCTCCTATCTCGCGGACGAGTCCGCGACCCCCTTCACGAGGGTGCGCTCCGCGAGCGACCGGGTGCAGGACTTCGCCCGGCTGGCGGCCTTCGAGGACATCTCCCACGGCTACCTCTCCGGTGATCTGTCGCTGGAGGAGGCCAGGCGGCAGGCCGCCGCGATCCCGCAGCGCCAGCCCCTGTACCGCATCCCGCTGGTCGTCTCCGGCTTCGCGGTGATGGGCGGCGCCGCGGCGCTGTTCTTCGGCGCGGGCAGCCTGGTCGTGATCGCGGCGACGATCTCCGCAGGGCTCCTGATCGCGATCGGCGAGGTGCTGGCGCGGTGGAACATCCCGCCCTTCTACAGCCAGGTGCTGGGCGGCTTCATCGCCGTCGGCGGTGCCGTGCTCGTCGCCCTGATCGACCACAGTGTCAGCCCGTCCATCGTCGTCGTCTCCTGCATCATCGTGCAGCTGGCGGGGCTGTCCTCGATCAGCGCCGTGCAGGACGCCGTCACCGGCTGGTACGTCACAGCGGCAGGCCGCATGCTGGAGACGCTGATGCTCACCGTCGGCCTCGTCGCCGGGGTGCGCGGGGGTCTGCTGCTGGCCGACATGGTCGGGGCCGACGTCTCCGTCAGCGCCGCGATGCCGCTGAACTTCGCCACGGCGGTGGTGGTGGTGATCTCGGGCCTGGGGATGGGGCTCGGCTACGGCGTGGGCACCCAGGTCCCCGCCCGGCTGCTGCTGACCGGCTCGCTGGTCGCATCCGGCTCCGGCATCATCGCCCACCTGCTGACCAGCGCCGCGCTGGACCGCCCGGTCGCGGTCGCCGTCGCCGCCTTCACCACCGGCATGGTCGCGACCGCCCTCGGCGACCGGCTGCGGGCCCCGGCCCTCGCCTTCGTCATGGCCGGGATCATCCCGCTGGTCCCCGGCAGCCGCATCTACCGGGGCCTGCTGGGCCTCGGCGACGACCTCGGCGTCGGCGTCGCGGAGCTGCTGGGCGCCGCCGAGATCGCGGTCGCGATCGCCGCCGGGGTGGTGCTGGGCCAGCTGCTGGCCTCCCGCCTGATGCCGTACTTCCGCCGCAGCGGCATCGCCTACACCCCGGCGATCTCCTCGCCGTTCACCACGATGCGGCGGCGCCGGATCTCCCTGGGGTCCGGTCGGATCCGGCGGCGTCGCGGCACACCGGTGATCGAGCCGTCTACGATGACGGGTGAGATGACAGCGCTGTCCTCCACGATGTTCGACGACCCCTCGTTCCTCGAGGATCTCGAGCCGCCCCCGGATCTCGAGGACGGCACGGGGAGGCGCTCCGACCGCGAGGAGTGACCATGACCACCACCGCAGTGATCGCCGCCGGCGGCTATTCGCGCAGCGGCTCGGGCCGCGGGCCCGGCATCGAGCTGCTGGGCCTGAGCATCGAGGACGCCGCCGGCGCTCCGGCCGTGCAGCGCCTCGCGACGGTCGATCTGCCTGACCCCTCCTTCGTGCTCTGGAGCCGCGACGGGACCGTGCTGCACGCCGTCCTGGAGACCGATCCCACGCGGGTGGTCGCCGTGCGGGTCGCCCCGGACGGCCGGGACGCGGAGGTCATCGGCGATCTCGCGATCGACGGCGCCGGCGGCTGCCATCTCGCGCGCGGCAGTGACCCCTCCACGCTGGTCATCGCGCAGTACGGGGCGGGCACCGTGGCGACCGTCCGGCTGGACGCCGACGGGGCCCCCGTCGAGCAGATCGACCTGGACGACCACCGCCACCTCCGCGACGGCGACGACAGCGCGCCCGACGGTCCGCATCCGCACCAGGTGGTCGCGCTGCCGGGCACGCCGCTGTTGGCCGTCCCCGATCTGGGGCTGGACCGGGTGCTGATGTACCGCCAGGACCGGACCGGGATGATCGATCTCTCCGGGGAGATCCCGCTCAGCCGCGGCAGCGGTCCCCGCCACCTCGCGGCGGACCACGAGTCCGAGCAGCTCCACATCTCCTGCGAGCGCTCGGGCATGGTCGCCACGGCGGTGCGGAGCGAGACCGCGCCGCAGCGCCGCACCCCTGCGACGGAGGGGCCGACGCATCGGTGGAGCGTGCGCTCGATGACCCCCGCCAGCGGGCACGAGGGGCCGAACGCCGTCTCGCACATCGAGCTGACGGCGGACGAGTCCGCGCTGCTGGTGGCCAACCGGGGGCCCGACACCCTCTCGCTGCTCTCGCTCGACGCGCTGCGCCCCCTGTTGGTGGCCGAAGCGGCGGTGGGGGCGCACCCGCGCCACTTCACCCAGCTGGGCGATCTGGTCCTGGTCGCCGCCCAGGAGGGGGACCGCATCGACGTGCTGCGGTGCCGGGGGGAGGAGCTCGCGCCCGTCGGGGAGCCGATCCCCGCCCCCTCGGTGGCGTGCCTCGCCGTGCGACCCTGAGAGCCTGCTCTGCGCTCTTGTCGGGATGACGGTTAGACTCTCGGACGCCGTACCGGGCACGGATGGCCTTCCGTCCTGTCCCGGTCCCTGACCGCTCCGGAAGGATCTCCATGACCAGCGCAGGCCCTCGCACTGCTCCCGCAACCACCGCCTCCGCCGGGACCGACCGTGCCACGGCGGAGCTCTCCGCCGCCCCGGACCGCACGGTGGCCGCGGACCGGGCCGCGCAGCTGTTCGAGGAGTCCTTCGGCTACGCGCCCGACGGCGTCTGGTCGGCGCCCGGGCGCGTGAACATCATCGGCGAGCACGTCGACTACCAGGACGGGCTGTGCCTGCCGATGGCGATCTCCCACCGGTGCTTCGCGGCGGCGGCGCGCACCCCCACCAACCGGCTGCGGCTTCGCTCCGCCCAGGACGAGACCGTGCTCGACATCGACGCCCGGACCCTCACCCCGGAGGCCGTCACCGGCTGGCCCGCCTACGTCGCCGGTGTGCTGTGGGCGCTGCGCCCGCACATCTCGGGCGCCTCCACCCGCGGCATGGACATCATGATCGACGGCCAGGTGCCGCTGGGCGCCGGGCTCTCCAGCTCCGCGGCGCTCGAGTGCGCGGCCGCGGAGGCGATCGAGGACCTCCTGAGCCTGGGCACGGGGCCGCTGGACCGCGTGCGGGCCGCCATCACCGCCGAGACCGACTTCGCGGGCGCCTCCACCGGCGGGCTCGACCAGTCCGCCTCGGTGCTCTCCCGCGAGGGACATGCGCTCTTCCTGGACTGCCGTGACTTCTCGACCCGGCCGGTGCCGTGGGACCTCGCCTCCCAGGGCCTCGCGCTGCTGATCACGGACACCCGCGCCGAGCACTCGCACGTGGACGGCGAGTACGCCGCGCGACGCGCGGACAGCGAGAGCGCCGCCCGGGCGCTGGGCGTGCCGACGCTGCGCGACGCCGACCCCGCCCAGCTGGAGGAGCTGCTCGGCCGGATCGACGACGAGGTGGTGCGCCGCCGCGCCCGCCACGTGATCACCGAGATCCAGCGGGTGCGGGAGTTCGACGCGCTGCTCGCTCGCGGCACCGTCCGCGAGCACGTCGCGGAGCTCGGTGCCCTGCTGAACGCCTCGCACGACTCGCTGCGCGAGGACTACGAGGTCACCGTCGCCCCGCTCGACACCGCGGTCGACGCGGCACGCGCAGCCGGTGCCCACGGCGCTCGGATGACCGGCGGAGGCTTCGGCGGCTCGACGATCGCCCTCGTCGAGGCCGAGCAGGCCGAGCAGGTCGCCTCCGCGATCGCCACCGCCTTCGCCGAGCAGGGCTTCGCGAGCCCGGTGTTCTTCCTCGCCCTGCCCTCGGAGGGCGCCGGCCAGGACCGCTGAGGGGCGGCAGACGGCGGCCCCGCCGGGCGGCGCCGCTGGGCGGCGGGTCTGCCGACGGGCGGCGGGTCTAGCGCGTCGTCGCAGGCGCGGCGAGCCAGTCCCGCACGCCGCGCAGCAGGCGCTGCTTCACCTCATCGGGAGCGGCCGAGATCCGGATCGACGAGACCGCCAGCGCGGCCAGCTCGACGTCGGTGAAGCCGAGCTCCCGGGCGGTCGCGTACTGGTCCACCAGCCGCGAGCCGAACAGCAGCGGATCGTCGGCCCCCAGCGCGATCTCGGCCCCGGCGTCCACCAGACGCCGCAGCGGAACGTCGGCTGCCCGCTCGACCACGCCCAGCGACGCGTTCGAGGCCGGGCAGAGCTCGAGACCGATCCCGGCATCGACCACCCGCTCCAGCAGGGCGGGGTCCTCTGCGGCCCGCACCCCGTGGCCCAGCCGGTGCGGACCCAGATGCTCCACCACGTCCTGCACGTGCGAGGGGCCCAGCAGCTCACCGCCGTGCGGCACGGCCAGCAGCCCGGCCTCGCGGGCGATCCGGAACGCGGGCCCGAAATCCGCCGTGGTGCCCCGTCTCTCGTCGTTCGAGAGCCCGAACCCGATCACGCGCCCCGCGTGCCGGGCCGCCAAGCGGGCGAGCGTGCGCGCATCCAGCGGATGCCGGGTCCGCGAGGCGGCGACGACGATCCCGATGCTCACACCGGTCTCCCGTTCGGAGCGGGCGGCCTGGTCCAGCACGATCTCGATCGCCGGCGTCAGCCCGCCCACGAACGGGGCGTAGCTGGTGGGATCCACCTGCAGCTCCAGCCTCCCGGAGCCTTCGGCCGCATCGTCCTCGGCGGCCTCATGGAGGAGGCGGCGCATGGCCTGCTCGGAGTCGACCACGGCGCGGGCCGTGTCGTACTGGCGCTGGAAGCGGAACCAGCCGCGACGGGTCGGTTCGACCTGCAGCGCGACATCGTCGGTGAGGGAGCGGGGCAGGCGGATGTCCCGCTCCGCGGCCAGCTCCAGCAGGGTCTGCTGGCGCATCGACCCCGTGAAATGCAGGTGCAGGTGCGCCTTCGGCAGCGTGGTGAGATCGCGGAGGGCGCCGTCGGCCGCACTCATGCGCGCGGGCTCACTCGGACAGCAGAGCGATCACCCGGTCGATGCCCTCGGTGATGTCGTCGTCGGCCAGGGCGTAGGAGAAGCGCAGGTGCCCCGGGGCGCCGAAGGCCTCGCCGGGAACGGCGGCGACCTCCGCCTCCTCGAGGATCACGGTGGCCAGCTCCGTGGACGTGGTGATCTCCTTCCCGCGGATCGTCCGTCCGAGCACGTCCGAGACGTCCGGGAAGGCGTAGAACGCACCGGTGGGGGTGGGGACGGTGAAGCCCGGCACCTGGGAGAGCTTCTCCACGATCAGACGGCGACGACGGTCGAACGCCTCCCGCATCTCCTCGACGGGCTCGCTCGGGCCGGTCAGCGCGGCCAGCGCCGCGCGCTGGGCGATGTTGTTGACGTGCGAGGTGAGGTGCGACTGCAGGTTGGTCGCCGCCTTGATGACGTCGGCCGGGCCCACCATCCAGCCCACGCGCCAGCCCGTCATCGCGAAGGACTTCGCGACGCCGCCCAGCAGCACCGTGGTCTCCGCGAGCTCCGGGACTGCCTTCAGCACCGAGGTGAACGGCAT
Organism: uncultured Corynebacterium sp.; assembly: GCA_964535185.1. GTDB lineage: Bacteria > Actinomycetota > Actinomycetes > Actinomycetales > Dermabacteraceae > Brachybacterium. The sequence goes on along the minus strand of CAZHSL010000002.1, from coordinate 1,789 downwards.
GCCGTCGTAGGTCAGGGCGTGGTAGATCTCGTCGGTGACCACCCAGATCCCGTGCTCGAGTGCCCAGCGGCCGATCGCGGCGACCTGCTCCGGCGTGAGCACCGCGCCGGTCGGGTTCGAGGGGGAGCACAGCACCATGGCGCGGGTGCGCTCGGTGCGGGCCGCCTCCAGCTGATCGACGGTGGGCACGTAGCCCTGCTCGACACCGGCGAGGACGGGCACCTCGGTCGCGCCCGTCTGGCGGATCGCCTCGGGGTAGGTGGTCCAGTACGGAGCGGGCAGGATCACCTCGTCGCCCGGGTCCAGGAGGGTCGCGAAGGTCTGGAAGACGGCCTGCTTGCCGCCGTTGGTGACGAGCACCTGGGCGGGGTCGATCTCGAGACCGGTGGAGCCGGAGAAGGACTCCGCCAGGGCCTGCTTGAGCTCGGGGAGCCCGCCGGTGGCCGAGTAGCGATGGTTGCGGGGATCCAGCGCAGCCTCTCGGGCCGCCTCGACGACGTGCGCCGGGGTGGGGAAGTCGGGCTCGCCCGCGCCGAAGCCGATCACCGGGCGGCCGGCGGCCTTGAGCGCCTTGGCCGTGGCGTCGACCGCGAGGGTCGCGGAGGGCTGGATCGCTCCGACCCGCTTCGAGATGCGGCCGTGCGCGGCGGCATGCGGAGCGGACTGAGAGCTGGTCGCGGGGGTGCTGGGGTCGTCGGTGGTCACCCCACCATCGTGGCAGAGCTCGCCGCCCGCCGCCAGGCCGACTCGCTGGTGGACGGGGCCCCGCCGGCGTGGTCGGGCGCGGGCCGGGGGAGTGGTCTGCGTCTCGCGCAGGTGTGATCTGCTGCCGGTCGATTCGCACGACGTGGCCGTGGCTTGTATGCTGGTCGCTGGTCAGAATCGCAGGCCCTCAGCAGGGCGCGCGGAGATGACCTCATGAGGGCTGGCCCTCATGAAGGGCAGTGGCGCAATTGGTAGCGCAGCGGTCTCCAAAACCGCAGGTTGCAGGTTCGAGCCCTGTCTGCCCTGCCGATCCGGCCGGGGTCACCCGGTCGGATGCGGATGACCTCGACGAGATCGGACAGTCCAGAGTGAACTCCAGCCAGAACGCCCCGTCGACGCCGAGCGGTGCCGACGCCCAGGGCTCCGGGTCGAAGAACCCGTTCCTGGCGATCGGTCTGTTCCTCCGCCAGGTCATCGCGGAGCTGAGGAAGGTCGTCGTCCCGACGCGTCGGGAGCTCGTCCTGTACTCGATCACGGTCCTGATGTTCGTCGTCTTCATGATCCTGCTGATCTTCGGCCTCGACTCCGTGTTCAGCTGGCTGTCCAGGATCGCCTTCACGGTCCCCGACCTGTGAGCCGCGGGCCGTCCCGCACCGCACACCGCACCGTGACCGATCAGTTCCACGCCGCCAGGAAGGCAGGTTCCCGCCGATGAGCGATCAGACCTCTACCCCCGACGAGTCCTACGAGGGTCTCGACGACTCCCTCTCGTTCTCCTCCTCCGCCGTGGACGATGCTGCGCCGCAGGCCGCCGCCGCGCCCGAGGTCGATGACGCGGAGGCGCCGGCCGAGGCCGGCGAGCCGGCCCTCGAGGTCGAGGAGCCCGCCGAGGACGCGGAGGCCGTCGCCGAGGAGCCCGCGGAGGAGGATCCGCTGGTGCAGCTCAAGCGGCACCTGCGCGCCGCTGCCGGGGACTGGTACGTCATCCACTCCTACTCCGGTCACGAGAACCGCGTGAAGACCCAGCTGGCCACGCGCACCGAGACCCAGGACATGGAGGAGTACATCTTCGAGGTCCAGGTCC
>CAZHSL010000001.1:0-55689 GCA_964535185.1 uncultured Corynebacterium sp. | reverse complement strand
CGGCCGGGAAGCTGCGGGCGACCACGGACTACGCCGAGGCGATCCCGGGCGCGGATGCGGTGGTGATCGTGGTGCCGCTGTTCGTGAACGACGCCTCGTGGGAGCCGGACTTCGCCTGGATGGACGCCGCCACGAAGTCCCTGGCCGAGCACCTCACCCCCGGCACCCTGGTCTCCTACGAGACGACCCTGCCGGTGGGGACGCTGCGCACCCGGTTCGTGCCGATGATCGAGCAGATCTCGGGGCTGCGCGAGTCGGAGGACTTCTTCGCCGTGTTCTCCCCCGAGCGGGTGCTGACCGGTCGCGTGTTCGAGGACCTGCGGAAGTATCCCAAGCTGATCGGGGCGATCAGCGAGGCCGGTGCGCAGCGGGCCCGGGAGTTCTACGAGTCCGCGCTCACCTTCGATGAGCGTCCGGATCTGAACAAGCCCAACGGCGTGTGGGATCTCGGCTCTCCTGAGGCATCGGAGCTGGCGAAGCTCGCCGAGACCACCTACCGGGATGTGAACATCGCCCTGGCCAACGAGTTCGCGCTGTTCGCGCAGGACAACGGCATCGATGTGTACAAGGTGATCGAGGCCAGCAACTCGCAGCCCTACTCCCACATCCACCAGCCCGGGATCGCGGTGGGCGGGCACTGCATCCCGGTCTACCCGCGGCTGTACCTGTCGACCGATCAGCACGCGGAGACGGTCCGCACCGCCCGGACCCTGAACGCCTCGGTCCCGGCGCGGCTGGTGGAGCGGGCCGCGAACCTGCTCGGCGAGCTGCAGGGATTGAAGGCCGTGGTGCTGGGTGCGTCCTATCGTGCCGGAGTGAAGGAGACCGCGTTCTCCGGGGTGTTCCCGGTGGTCGAGGCGCTGCGCGCCCACGGCGCGGAGGTCGCGGTCCACGACACGTTCTACGACGACGAGGAGCTGGCCGGCTTCGGCTGGGACCCGTACCACGTGGGGGAGGCCGCGGATCTGGTGATCGTCCAGACCAACCATCCCGAGTACCGGGACCTGGGCAGCAGCGACGTGCCCGGGGTGAAGCTGATCGTGGACGGCCGCAACATCACCACCGCCGAGAACTGGACAGGCACCCCCCGCCTCGTCCTCGGCGACGGCTCCGCCTCCACCCACCAGCAGGCGCAGGAGGGCTGAGCCGATGGGCGAGCAGGAGCTGATCCTCGGACTGGGACCCACCCTGGTCGGGAACCGCACCTTCATCATCCAGCTGCTGCTGGTGCTGGGGATCGTGGTGATCGTGGCCTGGCTGTTCATCAAGCGCGGCGCGAAGCAGCTGGCGGTGCGACGCCTGCTGATCATCGCCTTCGCCGTGTTCGCGGTGTTCACGGTGCTGTTCCCGGGCATGCTCAGCCGGGTGGCGAACCTCGTCGGCGTCGGCCGCGGCGCGGATCTCCTCCTCTACGCCACCGTGCTGGTGCTGCTGGGATTCCTCGCGCTGCAGGAGGCACGCACCAAGGCCGCGGAGAAACGCACCACCTACCTTGCCCGGCGTCTCGCGCTCGATGAGGCCACCCCGCCGGCCGAGTACCGCGCGGCGGCTCTCCACCACCGGGAGGGATGACCACCCTGACCGCGCTCGTCCTGGCCCTCCTCCTCGTCCTCGCTGCGGCGTACCTTCCCGGGTACGCCGTCGCACGGATGCTGAAGGCCTCGCCCCTGCTCTCCCTGGCCCTGGCCCCGGCGCTGGCCGCAGCGATCGCCGGGGGCGGGGCCGTCCTCGCCTCCGCGGTCGGGCTCCGCTGGTCGCTGATCCCCTTCCTGCTCGTGACCGCACTGCTGGCCGTCGCCGCGGCGGGGCTCCGCCGGATGGGGGCGACGCTGCCCGCGACGGTGCTCGACGGTGCCCTGGCCCCGCGGCGCGCCGTGCCCGGCGCCGCCGTCTGGCTCGCCGCGGCGGTGGCGGTCGCCCTCGTGCCGATCGCGCTGCAGGCCGGTCGCCCCGATGCGGTGCTGGAGCGCTGGGACACCCTGTACCACCTCTCTGCGCTGCAGCACGTGCGGGAGACGGGCATCGCCTCGAGCCTGCAGGTCGGCGCGATCTCCAACACGCAGGGCGACTCCACGTACTACCCGGCGGCGTTCCACGCGCTGGCCGCGCTGGTCCCCGCCGTCCCCACCGCCACGCTGCTCAACGCCGCGGTGCTGGCCCTGGCCGTGACGCCCTGGATCCTCGGCACCGCTCTGCTGGCCCGCACCGTCCTGCCCGCAGTGCCCTGGGCCCCCTTCGCGGCCGCCATCGCCGCGACCCTGGTCCCGGCCACTCCGCTGGACCTGTGGATCCACCTCTCCCCCATCCCCAACCTGGTCGGCTTCGCGGCGCTCCCCGGGGCGCTCGCCGCGGCGGCCGCGCTGTGGGGCGCGCTCCTACCGGGCACCGCCATGCGTCCCGCGCTCGCTGCCGTCGCCGCGGTCGGGACCGCAGGGGCCGGACTCGGCCTCACCCACCCCAACGTCGCGGTGACGGCGCTGATCCTGCTGGCCGTGCTGACGGCGGTGACGTCCGCCCCGCGATGGGGGCGCCGCCCGGCCCTGATCGCGGTCCCGGTGCTGGCCGCGCTGCCGGTGGCGCTGCTGTCATACACCCCGCTGGGTGCCCACGTGACCGGCTTCAGCGGCGGCCTGGAGGTGTCCTGGTGGCTCGCCCTCGGAGAGGTGCTGCTGGGGCTGCTCACGGTATGGCCGATGGCGCTCGGGGTGGTGATCGCGGTGCTGTGGTGGCCCGGCCTGGTCACTGCGATGCGCACTGCGTCCCACCGCTGGCTCGCCGTCGCCTGGGTGGTGACCGCCGTGATCTACCTCGATGCGGCGCTCGACTCCCCGCTGGGCCTCTCCGCCCTGTACTACCGCGGTCAGGACCGCCTCGCAATGCCGCTGGCGATGCTGTCCGCCGTGCTGGTGGTGCCGGGGCTGCAGTGCTGGGCGCGGCTGCTGGGGCGGCGTGCCGCCGAGCGCTCCGCGCCCCGACTCCCGTCGGCGGTGACGGCGGTGCTGGTGGTCGTGGCCGTCCTGGCGGCCCTCACCTCGATCCCCGCCCGCAGCGACAACGCCGCCAAGAACCTCGCCGCGCACTACCCGGGCCGCGGTCGCTTCCTGCAGGCCGACGAGCGCGCCCTGTTCGAGCAGCACGTACCCCGCATGGACCCCGACGGCACCGTGCTGGCCAGCCCCTTCTCCGGCGCCGCGCACCTGTACGCGCTCTTCGGCCAGGACGTGCGGCTGCCGGTCGCGGGGATGGCCTACACCGACCTGGACCGCGACCTCATCTACGCCACCGAGGACGCCGCGACGGATCCCGCCGACTGCCGCCTGCTCGAGGAGAACGGGATCGCCTACGTCTACCAGGAGCTGACCCCGTACAACCTGCACAAGACCTCGGACTCGGTCAATCTCGCCGGCCCGGACCTGGGGACGGTGCTGTTCCGCACGGACCACTCGCGCATGATCGAGATCGACTGCGATCCCGGGGACGGCAGCTATGACCCCGTCTGATCCCGGCTCGGGCGCGGCGCCGCGGATCCCGTCCGCCGCGCCTGCCGCAGCAGGCGGGAGGCGCTACTCGCCGCTGCTCGACGTGGTGCGGATCGTCGCGGTGGCCGGAGTGGTCACGGTCCACGTCATCGCGGATCACCTGGACTCCGGCTCGACTGTCGCGATGCACGTGCTGCGCTCGCTGCTGTCCACCGCCGTGCCCGCCTTCATCATGATCTCGGGGGCGCTGAACCTGGCCCCGGCGGCGATGCGCGACGGCTCGGCCCGATTCCTGGGGCGGCGGCTGCGTCGCCTGGTCCCCGCCACCGTGGTGTGGACCGTCTTCTACGCCGGGGTGATGGGGATCCTGCTGTCCGATGGGTTCCCGAACTGGCACCAGGAGATCCTCGACCTGCTGACGGCCTCGTCCTACCCGCACCTGTACTTCCTGCCGCTGATCCTAGGACTGACCGTCATCACCCCCGTGGTCGCCGCCTACGTGGGCGACTCCGGGCACCGGGCATGGATCTGCGGAGCGGTGGCGACCGGGTGGACCCTCGTGGTGATGGCGATGCCGACCCTCACCGCAGGGCTGCTCGAGGAGCCGCTGGTGCCTCTGGAGCTGGGGGTGCTCACCTACTTCCTGCCGTACATCGGGTACTACGTGCTGGGCAGGGCCGCCTGGGCCGCACCGGTGGGGCGCCGCGGTGCCCTGTGGCTGCTGCTGGGAGCGGTCCCGCTCACCACGGGCGCGACCGTATGGGCATACCTCTCCCGCGTCACGGACACCCCTCCGGGGCAGTTCCTGCTGCCCACCTACGTGGCCCCGACGGTGATGCTGCTCTCCCTGACGCTGGTGGTCGCCCTGATGGCCCTGGGTCGTGACTGGACCGTCCCGGAGGGCACGGAACGGGTGCTGCGCCGTGTCGGCGACGCCACCTTCGGCGTCTTCCTCGTCCACTTCGCGGTCCTGATGGGCCTGCGGGAGCTGGGCTGGCCGGAGGAGTCCGTCCTCACCGTGACCGCTCTGCTGGTGGTGGTGACGGCGGCGTCGTTCGCGATCTCCCTGCTCGGCAAACAGGTGCCCGGGCTGCGCGCGATCCTCTGAACGGGCCTGCGCCCCTCCCTGCGGCGCCGCTCAGCGCCGCAGGTCCCCCAGCACCTGCTCCGCCGCCTGCGCCGCGCATCCGGCCAGCGAGGCGTTCTCCAGGGTCCAACGGCGCAGGTGCCCCGGCGTGGGCGTGCCGTCGCCGCGCAGGGCCCGGTCCATGGCGGCGGCCACCGCCGCGGGATCGTGGTCGCACGCCCATCCCAGGCCGTGGTCGGCGATGCGGTCGTGGGCCGCTCCCTCCCCGGCGTGGATCACCGGGGTGCCGGTCGAGGTGGCGGCGTAGATCTTCGTGGGCAGGGCGAACTCGTAGCCCTGGCCGGGCGTGATCGAGGAGAGGCCGGCGACCGCGCCCCGCAGGTGCGCGGCGACCTCGGCGGGCGGGATGCGGTCGCGGAACTCGATCCCCTCGAGACCCTCGGCGCGTACGCGCTCCTCGAGCGCATCACGACCCGAACCCTCGGAGAAGAACAGCAGGCGGGCGTCGGGATGGTCCTCCCGCACTCGTGCGAACGCCTCGACGAACACGCCCGCCCCCTGCCATTCGGACACGGTCCCGGCGTAGACGAAGTACGGGCCCTTCTCCCCGCCGTCCTCCCCGTGGTCGCTGAACGTCGCGGCGTCGATGCCGTTGCCGACCATGGTGGCGCGCGCCCGGCCGTCCACGAGCTCCTGGACGCGGTGCTGCACGCCCGGGGAGATGGTGAGAACGTGGGCGGCGCGGGTCCACACGGCCGTCTCGGCCCGGCGCACCGCCTGCCGCACCAGGGGCGGGACGCCCTCGACGCTGTCGGTCGCGTCGGACCACACGTCGGCCGCGTAGAAGGTGTACGGCACCCTCCGGATCGCCGCCGCGACCATTCCGACCAGTCCGGTGGTGGGCGGCGGCTCGAGCACCAGCGCGTCCATCCGCCGCTGGAGCAGGAGACGCAGGGCGAGCGGGACGTCGAAGCTGAGGTAGGAGAGGTATCCGCGCACCTGCCCCTGCCGATCGCGCTTGACGGGCCAGCGAGAGACCCTCCCGGCCATGGAAGGGGTCCGTGCGGGGCCGGGGGCGGAGGTGGTCAGCACGCTCACCTCGGCCCCCGCCCTCTCGAGCGCGAGGACCAGCGCCTCCTGCCGGAAGGCGGCCGCCGCCGGCTCCGGGGTGAAGACGCGAGTGGCGACGACGACGTGCGGCGGCCTGCCGGGCCCGCGGCGGGCGGTGCGCGAGCGCGGCATCAGGCGTGCTCGACCAGGGCGTCGACGCTGCGCTCGGCCGCGCGGCCGTCGCCGTAGTGCGGTGGCCGTGACGCAGTGGGGCGGGGGCGGGCCACCGCAGCGGTGAGATCCGCGGGGTCGAGGGCGAGACGGTTCCACCCGCCCTCGAGAGTCTCGACCCATTCGGTCTCGGAGCGGACCGTGGTGCAGGGGGTGCCCAGCAGGTAGGCCTCCTTCTGCAGACCGCCGGAGTCGGTGACCACGGCCGCGGCGTGCTGCACGGCGCCCACCAGCTCGGGATAGGCGACGGGCTCGCCCACGTGGACGGCGCCGCCGACGAGCTCGATACCGGCGTCATTCGCCTTGGCGACCAGCCGCGGGTGGGCGAACAGGGCCAGCGGGATCTCGAGCCCCTGCAGGGCCGCGACGATCGCGGCCAGACGCGCGGGGTCATCGGTGTTGTCGGCACGGTGGATGGTCGCGACCGCGTAGGGCGAGGCGGGGTCGATGCCCTCGGGCAGGGCGACCGGGGTGTCCTTGACGGAGTCGGCCACGCGCAGGCAGACATCGGTCATCACGTCCCCGGTGACGACGGTGCGCTCGGCCAGCCCTTCGGCGGCCAGGTGCTCCCGGGCCACCTCGGTGGGGGCCAGCAGCAGATCGGCGGCGTGGTCCGTGAGGACCCGGTTGTGCTCCTCGGGCATGCGGCGGTTGAAGGAGCGCAGCCCGGCCTCCAGGTGGGCGACCTGCAGGTGCATCTTCACCGCGGACAGGGTCCCGGCGAGGGTGGAGTTCGTGTCGCCGTAGACCAGGGTCCAGTCGGGGCGGTGCTCCTCGAGCACCTCGTCCATCCCGGCCAGCATCGCCCCGGTCTGGCGGCCGTGGGAGCCGGAGCCGACGGCGAGGTTCACGTCCGGGGCCGGGATCCGCAGGTCGGCGAAGAACACATCGCTCATCGCGGCGTCGTAGTGCTGTCCGGTGTGGACGATGACGTGCTCGACGTCCTCCCGCTGCGCGGCGGCGTCCGCGATCGCGGCGAGCTTGACGAACTGCGGGCGCGCGCCCACCACGGACAGGATCTTCATGGAGGTCTCTTCCTCTCGACACCGGTGGGGCCCGGCCGGGCGGGACCGGCTCGACGGTATGGTGGGCCTGCTCCACGATAGCCAACGGCCGGCGGCGCTCGGCGCATCACGACACGGCCGAGGACCGCGCGGACCACGTCCGCGGACAGTTCGAGAACGGAACTTGCATGACGGCAGACCCACACGCGACGGCCCCCCGGATCGCCGTGCTCGTGTACAACGACTGCGCCAACGACTCCCGGGTGCACAAGGAATCCGCGTCCCTCCGGGCGGAGGGCTATGACGTCCGGATCATCGCCGTGGAGCGGCGCGAGCTCGGACGCACGGCCGGCGCCGCCCCGCTGCCGGACGGCCGGGTGCTGGAAAGGGTCCCCGAGTTCGCGATCGAGCGGCTCCTGCCGGCGCTCGTCCCGTGGTGGAGAGGGCTGATCCGCGAGGGCGCCGGAGGGGGCCCCGGGGAGGGGGCGGCCCCCCGGCCGGGGTCGCTGGCGGTGCCGGCGGACGGCATGACGCGCGTGCGCACCCGTCTGCTGCAGGGCCTGCGCTCGGTCGGGGAGCGCGCCTATCGCACGCTGGCGCAGGGCACGTACTGGGTGAACGCGACCCGCGCCGGTGTGCGGTTCGCACCCGACGTCGTCCACGCCAACGACGCCAACACGCTGGTCCCGGCCCTGGCGATCCGCGCGCTCTCCCGCACCCCGGTGGGCATCGTCTACGACTCCCACGAGCTGTGGCGGCACCGCAACGTACGACAGGACCGCCTGCTGGCGCCGCTGGTCGAACACCTCACCGAGATCATCGGCATCCGTCAGGCCGACGGGGTGCTCACCGTCTCCCCGTCGATCGCCGAGTGGCTGACCCGGACGTACCGCCTGGCCGAGAAACCGCTGCTGGTGCGCAACATCCCGGTGGCCGACGGCGCTCCCGATCGGCGCACGGGGGTGCTCCGCGAGCGCGCCGGGCTCGGCCCGCAGGACCGGGTCATCGCCTACGGCGGGCGGATCACGACGGCGCGCGGCATCGAGGAGACCCTGGAGGCGCTGCCCCACCTGGACGACCACATCCACTTCGTGCTGCTCGGGTACGGCGAGGAGTCGGCGCTGGAGGACGTGCGGGCACGGGCCCGCGACCTCGGCGTCGAGCACCGGGTCCACCTGGTCGGCGCCGTCCCGCCGGACGAGGTCTCCCGCGCCCTCGCGGACGGCGACGTCGCGGTCGTCCACGTCCGCCCGATCTGCCTGTCCTATCGCTTCGCGCTGCCCAACAAGCTGTTCGAGTCCATCCGGGCCGGTCTCCCGATCGCCGCAGCGGACCTCCCCGACATGAGCGAGGTGGTCGAGGACCTCGGGGTCGGCGAGGTGTTCCGCGGCGCGAGCCCCGAGGATCTCGCCAACGCCCTGCGCGCGATCCTCGACGCCCCCGAGGCGTATCGGGAACGTGCCGTGGCCGCGGCTCCCCGCCTGACCTGGGAGCGGGAGATCGACGAGATGATCTCCATGTACCGCCGGGTGCTGGCCGGACTCGGCGGGGGTGACCGATGAGCGTCGTCGTGGTCACCACCTGGTTCCCCACCGCCGTGGCTCCGTCGCGGGGATCCTTCGTGGTCCGCGACACGCATGCGCTCGCCCTGCACGAGGACGTGAGACTGGTCCACCTCGTGCCCCCGCGCGATGACGACGGGACGCGTCGCCTGGTCCACGAGGGCATCGATGTGCTGCGCATCCCGATGGATCCTCGGCGCCCGGACCAGGTGCTCCGGGCCGCCGGGCAGCTGCGGCGGGCGCTCCGCGGTGCCGGGCTCGTCCACTCGATGGCGTTCTCGGCACTGCTCCCCCTGGCCGTGCACCGCCCGCGCTGTCCCTGGGTGCACACCGAGCACTGGTCCGCGCTGACCACGCCCGAGACCCTCCCCGCGCTCGCACGGCTCGGCCTGCCCGCACTGTCGCAGCTGCTGAGGATGCCCGACCGGGTCACTGCCGTCTGCGAGTTCCTCGCGCGTCCGCTCCGCGCCGTGCGCGGGGACCGCCCCACCGACGTGGTGCCGTGCATCGTCGAGCCGGGCCCGGTCACGCCGCGCCGCAACCGCGCCGACGGGACCCTGCGCCTGGTCTCCACCGGGGGTCTGATCCCCCGCAAGGATCCGCTCATAGCGGTCGAGACGCTGGCTCGACTCGTCGAGGACGGGGTGGACGCCCGGCTGGAGTGGCTCGGGGACGGACCGCTGCGCGAGGAGACCCTGGCGCGCGCCCAGCAGCTCGGGGTCGCCGAGCGGTTGGAGCTGCCGGGCACCGTGGACGGCGCCGGGGTCCGGGCGGCGCTGGCCCGCTCCGACCTCTTCTTCGGTCCCACCCGGGCCGACAACTTCTTCGTCTCCGCGGCCGAGGCGATCGTCTCCGGCCGCCCGGTCGTGCTCGGTGCCACCGGTGGGCAGGGCGAGTACGTGCGCGAGGAGGTCGGCGCACTGGTCGAGGTGCAGGATGCGGCCGCCTACGCAGCCGCGATCCGGGACGTCGATGCGCGCACCCGCTCGCTGGACGCCCAGCGGATCGCCGACACCATCGGGGATGCGTTCTCCTCGAGCACCGTCGGCGAGGGGTACGCCAGGGTCCACCGTCTCACCCGCGCCGGCGACGCCGACCTCCCCGTCCGGCCCGTCGTCGAGGGGACTGCGCCCGCCGACGGCAGGACCGATCCCCGTCCCTCGCTGCTGGTGATGAGCTTCTCGGACATCTCCCGCGATGCCCGGGTGCTCAAGCAGGTGCGGATGCTCTCGACCGAGTACCAGGTGCTCACCTGCGGTTACGGACCGGCCCCCGAGGGGTCGACCTGGCATCTGCGCATCCCCGAGGAGCTCAAGCAGTGGCGGCTCGACAAACCGCTGGTGCTCGCGCGCCGCTACCGCCGGGTGTACTGGGAGCAGGAGGTCGTGGCCTGGGTCGCGGCACAGGGCCTTCCCCGCACCGATGTGGTCCTCGCCGACGACGTCGACACCGTCCCGCTCGCTCTCTCCCTGGCACCGCGCGGCGGCGTGCACGCCGATCTGCACGAGTACGCCCCGCGGCAGAAGGAGGACCGCCTCGACTGGCGCCTGGTGGTCGCCCCGTACCTGCGATGGATCTGCCGCACCTACGTCACCCGCGCCGACTCGGTGACCACGGTCGGCCGGGGTCTGGCCGCCGAGTACCTGCGGGAGTTCGGGATCCGGGCCGAGGTCGTCACCAATGCCGCCCCCTACCAGGAGCTGACCCCCTCGCGGACCGGGCGACCGCTGCGGATCGTGCACTCCGGAGGGGCGATGCCGTCGCGGCGGCTGGACCTGATGATCACCGCGATGGGCGAGGCCGATCTCGACGCGACGCTGGATCTGTACCTCGTGCCCAGCGATCCCGGGTACGTGGACCGTCTGCGCGAGCAGGCCGCCCAGCTCCCCGAGGGACGCGTGCGGGTCCACGACGCCGTCCCGTACGGCGAGCTGCACGCAGTGCTCAACGGCTACGACGTCGGCGTGTTCGTCTGCCCGCCCACCACCTTCAACCTCGCCAACGCCCTGCCGAACAAGGTGTTCGACTTCGTGCAGGCCCGCCTGGCCCTGGTGGTCTCCCCCACGCCGGAGATGCGGGACCTCGTCGCCGATCACGACCTCGGTGCCGTCACCGCGGGGTTCGACGCCGCGGACCTGGCCCGGACGCTGCGTGCGCTCGACGTCGACGCGGTGCGCGCCGCGAAGGCGAGCAGCGACCGTCACGCCCGGGAGCTGTCCGCCGAGCAGCAGAGCACCGCCTGGGAGACAGCGGTGCGCGCCCTCGCGGAGCGCAGCGGGCACGGCCGCACCGACTGACGCGTCCGCCCGGTCCGGATCAGCTCCCGGACACCACCGCGCCGAGATCCGCGGCGACCTGTTCGGCGCGAGCCTGCCAGGTGTGCCCGTGGCGGACCTGCTCGACCCGATCCGTCATCTCGACGAGCGCCTCCCGGTCGTCCCGCAGCTCGGTGAGGAGTCCGGCGATGGCGGGGGCCGAATAGGCCACCTGGCGCCCTGCGCCGATGCTCTGCACGAGCTCCCCGGCATGGGTTCCCTCCGTGGCGAGGACCGGTTTGCCGTGACCGATGTACTCGAACAGCTTCACCGGCGCCGCGAAGTCGCGGTACGGGGCGGGCTCGACCGTGAGCAGGGTGAGATGCGCCCGGGCGAACAGTGGCAGCAGCGCCTCGCCCCGGGCATGGTGGATCTCGATCCGTCCCGAGTCCCCCAGCGGGTAGTCCTGCTGCACGGCCTCCCAGGACTCGCGCGGCGTGCAGAACAGCAGTCTCACCCCGTCGGCGGCGTCGACGGCGCGGAACAGCTCGTGCATGCGGTAGTAGTCGGACACGTTGCCGACGTACAGGAGGGTCAGCTCACCGTCCTGGTCCCGACGGCTGTCGTGCACCGCCGCCCCCGGGGGCAGCTGATCGACCTGCTCGGGCGTGATCCAGGGGACGAAGGAGGCCATCTTGGTCGAGGGGAGGTAGACCCGGTCGAGGGCGCGGTACGCCAGCAGCTCGGCGTGGTACAGGGTCTTCGTCCCGGTCGCGAACAGGCGGCCGACATCGGCCGTATAGGCGGGGAACCGCCAGTAGACGTCGCGGTAGAACAATCCCGTCGGGACCCGGTGCCGCCGCAGCAGACGCAGCAGCATCAGGTCCACGGCGGGGTGCGTGGGCAGATGATGGGGCTGCGTGAGGAGGGTGGGCATGGTCGAGTTCTCCGCATAGGCGAAGTCGAGCCGCAGGCCGCGGCGCAGGTCCCGGCGGAGCCGACGCAGCGCGCGGACGCGCTCCTGCCCGTGCCCGGCGACCTCGACGACGTCGAAGCCCGCGTCCTCGAAGGCCCGGCGCATCTTCCCGGGGCGCACCCCGGAGCCCGTCTGCCGGCCGTGGAGGGGATACGGGGCGTGGAACAGCATGGTCGGCATCAGGCGTCCTCCCCGCTCGGGCGCTGCTGCGGTGAGGGGTCCGTCACCGTCGACCCGAGGCTCCCCGCGTCCTGCGCGAATCCCGCGTCCCCCGTGAGCCCGGCGAGCGCGGCCTGCTCCGCGAAGGCGGGCACGGCGGCCACGACCTCGTCGAAGGTGCCGGCGGCGCGGACCGATCCCTCGGACATGTAGAACACGATGTCGCTGTGCTGGATGGTCGCCAGGCGGTGGGCGATGGTGATGGTGGTGACGTCCGAGCCGAGGTCGCGGATCGCGTCAGTCACGGCCGCCTCGGTCTTGGTGTCCAGGGCGCTGGTGGCCTCGTCGAGCACGAGCACCGAGGGCTCGGCGTACATCCCGCGCGCGATGCCCATGCGCTGTCGCTGTCCGCCGGAGAGGGTGGCTCCCCGCTCGCCGAGTCGTCCGTGGATGCCGTCCGGGCGCGCCTCGATCACCTCCAGCAGCTGGGCGCGGGCCAGGGCGGTGCGCACCGCCTGTTCGTCGACCTGATCGGGATCCCAGGTCAGCGCCACGTTCTCGCCGACGGAGACGTCGAACAGCGCGACCTCCTGGGGCACGTAGCCCACCGAGGAGCGCCACTGCCGCAGCACCGTGGTCATATCGGTGCCACCGATGAGGATCCGTCCCGAGCTCGGGGTGAGCAGCCCCAGCAGCAGGTCCACCAGCGTCGACTTGCCGGCCCCGGAGGTGCCGACGACGGCGACGGACGAGCCGGCCGGGATGCGCAGGGACACGCCGTCGACCGCGGGCTCCTGCCGGCCCGGGTAGGTGAAGGCGACGTCCTCGAGCACGATGTCGTGCAGCCCCGCTGCGAGGGTCCCGCTGTCGGGCTCCTCCTGCCGAGCGACGGCCTCCCGGGCGAACTCGATGTCGTCGATGATGTAGTCGGCGAAGGCCGCATTGGTCAGGATGCGGTTCTGGGTGGATTGGAACCGGGTCAGCGAGGGCACCAGTCGGAATCCGGCCACCGCGAAGAGCGCGACGGAGGTCATCGCGGTGGTGGGGGCGTCGTCGGGCAGGCCCGAGAGATAGCCGACGCCGCCGACCACCACGAAGCCGCCGACCATCCCGGCGTCCAGGACGAACCGCGGCATCTGGTTGTAGTACTGCGCGAAGGCGCGGGTGCGCGATGCGGTCGCGCGCCGCTCGGCGACGATGTCGGCGACCTCGCCCTCGTTGCCCTTGAGCGTCAGCTCCTTGAGGGAGGCGAGGACCTCGCCCAGCAGGCGCACCACCCGCAGCGAGTTGTCGCGGTTGCTGGCCCCGTTCGCGACGGCTCTCGGGGTGACCACGCGGGAGAGGATCAGCGCGATCATGCCGAGGTAGGCGAAGGTCGCCAGCGCGATCTTCCAGTCCAGGATCACCAGGCCGATGCTGATCACGGAGATCGTCGCGAACTCCGCGACCACGGTCATCGAGGGCATGAGCACGTTCGCCACCACGGCCGCCACCCCGGAGTCGACCATCCGGATGATCTCCTGGGTCGACTTCGAGGTGCGGTCCACCCAGGAGGCGGACATGTAGGAGCGGAACAGCTGCTGCCCGATGGCGACCTCGTGCTGGGCGAAGCGCTGAGTCGCGATCCGGATCGTGAGCAGGTTGAGGAAGCTCTTGATGATGATCAGCCCGACGAAGGCCGCCACCATCACCATCATCTCCTCGAAGGTCTGCAGCCGCCAGCCGACGAGGGGGATGGTGACCTCGGTCCCCGGGGACATGAGCGCCGGGATCACCAGCGCGATCGCGCCGAGGGCGACGACGTCCAGCAGGGCCAGCACGCTCATGACGATCCCGAACGTCACCAGGAAGCGCCGGGAGTCCCGGGGCAGGACCGACAGGGTGCGTCGGACGATCCGGATGGTCTGCTTCACGTGGTGTTCTCCTCGTTGGTCGATGTCCGCGCTCGGTGCGGTTCCCGACACCCGTGCGGACGGGATCCGCTCAGCAGGCGAGATCCAGCTCGTACAGAGCGTACGGTCCATCCTCGGCGACGAGCGCGAGCCGGTGCCGGGGGATGTCGTGGACGCCACTCCACCGCGCGGAGACCTCGGGGTTCATCGCCCGTCCGTTGTGGGCGGAGCTGTCGCGGTACAGGTGCGTGGGGCCGATGCTCTCCACCGCCGCGCAGATCTCCGCGTAAGCGTTCGCCCCCGGGTCGTCGACCCGCGGGGCGTACCGCGCGAGCAGGGCGCTCTGCGCCGTCAGCGGTCTGGACATGGTCGGGAACACGGTCTGCACCCCTCCCACCGACCAGTAGAGCGGTGCTCCGTCGAGGGGGTCGGCGAGCACCACCGCGTCCTCGGGCAGCTCGGCGGCGGTGCGTTCGATGAAGGCGCGCTCGACCGGCGGGACGTACGGGGACAGCTGCACGCCGTAGGCCGTGTAGGCAAGCGAGCCGGTCAGCAGCAGCCGGGCAGGTGCGAGCACTCCGGCGACGACGCTCACCAGCACTAGCAGCGCCGCCGCCGGAGCCGCCACCGGTCGGGTGCTGCGCCGCCCCGACTCGATCAGCGCGCGCATCCCCCGCGCGAGGAGGACCAGCAGCAGGCAGGTCATCAGCGGGGCGATCCGTTCGCGGGCCCCGTACCAGGGGTTGATCAGGGCGACCGCGAGCGGCGAAGCGCTCTGTGTGGCCATCCCCAGGACGACCGCGGTGAGCACCCCGGCGGCGGCGGTGGTCCCGACCACCTCGCGGCCGCGGAGCGAGGCCGCGGCGCCGAGGACGGCGAGCAGCCAGACCATCGCGACCGGCCAGAGCGGCGCTTCGATCGCCGGGATGCGGGGCGAGTCCACGAGGATCTCCCGCAGCACCTCGCCGGGCCCCTGCTGGGAGGGCCGGGTCAGGTCCATCCCGCCCAGCAGCGTCCCGGAGACCAGCACGAACATCCCCGCCGCGGCCGCGGCGACCCCCACCTGGATCCCTCCGCTGCGACGGCGGTCCTCGGCGATCCGATGCAGACCGCCCACCAGCACCCGCAGCCCTGCGACCACTGCGGCGGAGAACAGCATCGAGGGATGGGCCAGGGCGGTGCCGAGGACCAGCGCGCCGTACCCGGCGACGGCCGCCGGGGTGAGGGTGCCGGGACGGCCGTCCAGCAGGCGGAGCACGGCGGCGATCGCGACGGGCAGGCAGAGGGCGCCGAGCACGATCGGCCAGAGTCCCATCACCAGCCCCATCGCCGGGGTGCTGAGGAAGAGTGTGGAGGCGGCGGTCGCCAGCGCCGCCGGGACCGCCCCGGCGCGACCGGACGGGCCGAGCGCCATGACCATCGCTCCGACGGCCGAGGGACCGGCCGCCAGCAGCGCGAGCAGGAGCGCGTTCGCGGCGGGGATCGTCCCCATGGGCAGCAGCGCGGCGAGAGCGTCGAAGACGACCGGGTAGTAGGTCGGGGTGCCGTAGATGTCCACCAGCGCGGTGGTGAGGAAGGCGTCGCCGCCGTCGCGGATGGTCGCGATCACCGAGAGGTGGAAGAAGGAGTCGTAGCTGCCGTTGAGGGTCGAGATCCCGCCCATCCTCCGGGTGGCCGCGGCGACCACCGCGAGACCGCCGAGCACGCCGACCGCCGTGACCACGGCACCGGCCGAGGGCGCGCCGCCCCGCTCCTGCGGGAGGCGGTCACCGGGCAGCTCCATGAGGTGGCGTCCGCCCGCACCGGACCGTCGGCGGCGGCTCGCGGCCCGCCGCAGCAGCACCGCGAGCGCGCAGACCATCACCGTCCCCGCGAGCATGCTCCACAGGGACCAGGGGATCCGCAACAGATGGAACACGCCGCTGAGGCCCACCACGAGCAGCACCGTGACCACCGGGGAGACGCCCCACGGCACGGGCACCCGGGCCCCGACGGCCCGCAGGAGCAGGAGACCGGGCAGGGCCAGCAGCAGCCAGGCGAACAGCACGGGCAGGAGCCAGCTCATCGCTGCGCCTCCGACCCGGGGTGGACGAGGATCGGCACGCTCATGCCGCGGCGGGGTCCCCGGTCAGTGCGCGCTCGTAGGCGGCGACCAGCTCGTCGGGGTCGCGATGCGCGAGGGCGAACCGTCGCGCCCGTCGGCTCTCCTCGGCGTGGCGCTCGGGCTCGGACAGGTCCAGCACCCGCTGCACCGCGTCCTCGACGTCTGCCACCACCCAGTCCGCTTCGTAGAGCGTGGCGGGACCGCCGTAGGGCGCCGCGTCGGGCCAGTCGCGGATGACGGCGGGGCAGCCGGCGGCCAGGCCCTCCATCACGGACTCGTGGGTCCCCTCGTGGCGCGAGGAGGAGAGGATCACGCCGGAGTCGGCGAGCAGGGCGGGTACGTCGTCGCGCCGGCCCAGCATCTCGACCGCCGCGGGACCGAGCTCCGCCAGCCGTGCGCGCACCCGTCGGCGGTAGGAGCCGTCGGCCCCTGAGGCGGCCGGGAGTCCCTGGCCGATCAGACGCAGCCGGTAGCGGGGGTCGTGGTCACGCAGGCGCGCGAGCACGTCGAGCGAGAACAGCACGTCCTTGACCTCGCGGTGCCAGCCGACCTGCACCAGCAGGTGTCGGTCGCGGTCCGGCCCGGGCGACGGGCCGAGCCCTCGCGCGAGCAGGTTCCCCACCTGCACCCCGTCCACGTCGGCGAAGTCGGGCGCGGCGATCCGGACCAGGTTCCACACCGGTGGGGAGACGTACAGCATCCGGTCGATGCGAGCGTGGTCGTGCAGCAGGGGGAACGGGGTGAAGGCCTCGAAGCGATGCAGGCGGGCCATCAGCCGGCGCGGCGCACGGTCCAGGAGCGTCACCCAGGTCAGCACGTGGTGGCTCCACTCCACCAGCGCCACATCGGCCCAGTCGTAGGCCGCCGCCACCTCGGGCGGGGTGGGCATCCGTCGTCCGGTCGACACCAGGTCGTAGCGGCCGCGCAGGATGCGGTCGCGGTCCGGGAAGCCCGCTCCGGCGAGTCCGTCGACGTCCAGCTCCCGCACCTCGAAGCGGCCCGTCGCGCGCAGCGCGTCGAGGAGCGGACGGACGAAGGTCCAGTTCTCCTGGGCGATCACCAGCAGGCGCGTCCGGACCCCGTCGCCTTCCCTCGGGGCCGGACGCGGGGGCGCGCTCGCCGCGGGGACGGGGGTGTCGAGCATGAGGGTGCCGGTCTCCGAGCCGCGCAGGGGTCGCAGGAAGGCCTCCGGATCGGCCGCCAGCGGGGAGCCACCGGCCTGGTGCAGCGAGGAGTCGTAGGAGATGCGCAGCGCCTTGTCGTACCAGCGCAGGCTCGCCGCGATCCGGCCGCGGTCGAGGCTGCGGTCGGCGAGGGCGAGCATCGCCTCGACGTCCTGGTGCCAGTCGGTGCGGTGGGGGTCGTCCGCGAGCCGCTGCTGCGCCGAGAAGTAGATTCCCATGCCGCCGACGCCGCCGGGGAGGGGGCGTGCGATCCGCGAGCCGGCACGGAGCGCCCGCTCGAGCAGCTGACGGGGCAGGTCACTCACCGTCGACGGGTCCGTCCGGACGGACGACGCGCCCAGCCAGGGCGCTCTCCAGCACAGCCTCCACGGTGCGGACGGTGTGCAGGCCCTCCCGCATGGTGACGATGTTCGAGGCGTCCCCATGGATCGCATCACGGAAGGCCTGGTGCTCGGTCGCCAGCGGCTCCTGCCGGTGCAGGGCGTAGCGGATCGAGTCACCCTCGCTGACCCCGCGGAACGAGGCCATGGACTCCCACAGGTTGGTCGCCGCGTCGGCATTGGAGTGGAAGGTGAGGTCGGCGTTGAGGGTGTCGCCCACCAGGGCGCCCTTCTCCCCCGTCACCACCGTGACGCGCTCCTTGAAAGGAGTCAGCCAGTTCACCAGATGGTTGGTGATCGTCTCGTCCTCGAGCCGGCCCGTGATCGAGACCATGTCCTCGTCCCTCCGGCCCGAGCGGCGCGTCGAGGTCGCCGCGACCGAAGCGTACGGGGACTGCGCCACCCACGCCGTGAGGTCGAGATCGTGGGTAGCCAGGTCCTTGACCACCCCCACGTCCGCGATCCGGGCCGGGAACCCGCCCTGGCGTCGGGTGACGATCTGGTAGATCTCCCCCAGCTGTCCGTCGGCGATGCGCTTGCGCATCTCCTGCAGCGCCGGGTTGTACCGCTCGATGTAGCCCACCGCACCGACCAGCCCGGCCTTCTCGTACGCGGCGGTGATCTCCTCCGCCTCGCCGATGTCGAACGCCAAGGGCTTCTCGACCAGCGTGTGCACCCCGGCCTCCGCCAGCGTGATCGCCACGTCCCGATGGAACTGGGTGGGTACCGCGACCACCGCGTAGTCGATTCCGGCGGCGATCAGCGCCTCCACATCCGGCAGCACATCGAGCCCCGGTGCGGCACCGTGCGGATCGCCGTGCGCATCGGCGACCGCGACCAGCTCCACCCCTTCCAACGACTGGAGGTTGCGCGCATGATGGCGTCCCATCATGCCCAGACCGATCAGCCCGGCCCGCAGCGTCTTCTGCTTTCCGATCATGCTCATGCCCCCGCCTTCGCCAGAGTGTTCACAGCCGCCACGACCCGCTCCCGATCCATGTCCGAGATGCTCGGATGCACCGGCAGCGACAGCACCTCACGAGCCAGCATCTCCGTCACCGGCAGATCCACCTCCGTCCGGAACGTGGCCAGACGATGCACCGGCGTCGGGTAGTACACCCCGCACCCCACCTGATGCTCCTCCCGCAGCGCGGTCGCGAACGCATCCCGCTCCGCCGCCGACGCGCCCTCGAGACGGATCGTGTACTGGTGATAGACGTGCGAGGCCTCCTCACGCACCACCGGCACCACCACCCCGGCCAGGTTCGCATCGAAGAACGCCGCATTCTCCTGCCGCGTCGCGGTCCACCCCGACAGCTTGCCCAGCTGGACCCGACCGATCGCCGCATGGATGTCGGTCATCCGGTTGTTGAAGCCCGCGACCTCGTTCGCATACTGCGTCTCCATCCCCTGGTTCCGCAGCAGCCGCACCTGCCGCGCGATCTCCGGCGTGGCGCAGGAGACCATCCCACCCTCCCCCGAAGTCATGTTCTTCGTCGGATACAGCGAGAACATCCCGCCCTGCCCGAAAGTGCCCACCTGACCACCCTGCCAGGTCGCGCCGTGCGCCTGCGCCGCGTCCTCGAACACCCACAGCCCATGCCTGTCCGCGACCGCCAGCAGCTGGTCCATCGGCGCCGGATGCCCGTACAGATGCACCGGCTGGATGCCGACCGTCCGCTCCGTGACCGCAGCCTCGACCGCCGCCGGATCGATCGTGAACGTCTCCGGATCCACATCCACGAACACCGGCGTCGCCCCGCACACCGCCACGGTGTTCGCGGTCGCCGCGAAGGTGAACGACGGCACGATCACCTCATCACCCGGCCCCAGACCCAGCGCCAGCATCCCCAGATGCTGCCCCGAGGTGCCCGAGTTCACCGCCACCACCTCACGGCCACCGGCCAGCGCGCTCGAGAACTCCTCCTCGAACGCCACCACCTCCGGCCCCTGCGCCACCATGCCCGAGGCCAGCACGCGATCGACCGCGTCCCGCTCCTCCTGACCGATGATCGGCTTCGCCGGCGGGATCATCGTGAGTTCGGTGTTCATGCGGCAGGACCGTCCTGTTCGTCGTCGGAGAGCTCGGCCGGGCGCGGTGCGTCGGCCAGGGGCGAGGAGGCGAGGAGCAGCCCGCCGGTGGAGTCGTCGGGGATGTACCACTCGCCGGTGGTGGGGCACACCCAGGCGTCGGTCCCGTCGGAGGTGGGGACCAGCTTCTCACCGGAGCGTCCGACCCAGCCGAGGCGCCGTGCGGGGACCCCGGCCACCAGCGCATGGGGCGGGACGTCCTTGACCACGGTGGCGCCGGCGGCGACCATCGCCCAGGCACCGATCGTCACGGGCGCCACGCACACGGCGCGGGCACCGATGGAAGCACCGGTCTCGCAGGTCACGCCGACCGGTTCCCAGTCGGAGGTGGACTTGGGGGTGAGATCAGGGTTCACGGCGCGGGGGAAGTGGTCGTTGGTGAAGACCGCGGCGGGGCCCACGAACACGCCGTCGGCCAGCGTCGCCGGTTCGTACACCAGGGCGTAGTTCTGGATCTTGCAGCCGTCGCCCATCTGCACGCCGGAGCCGATGTAGGCACCGCGGCCGATGATGCATCCGGTGCCGAGCACGGCATCCTCTCGCACCTGGGCCAGGTGCCAGACCATGGAGCCGCGCCCGACGTTCGCCGTTTCCGCCACGTCGGCGGAGTCCACGATCCGTACGTCTGCACGCTGGAAAGCATTCGTCATGGGGCCGACACTACCGCGCCGTACCCGCCGTCAGCGGTACCCGCGCTCAGGTCCCGCCCGCGCTGCGTCGCGGCGGCGACCCGGGCGCGGGGACGCAAGTGCCCAGTGCGGGCCGACGCGATCGATCAGCATGGCGAACAGCACACCTGCCGCCGTGCCGAGCACCGTGATGACAGGTACCAGCATCACGTCTGCCAACACCGTTCCCTGCAGCGCGCGGCCCATCCAGGATGGCGGGAGGAACAGTACGACCACGTTGATGAACAACGGGTGAATGATGTAGATCGGGAGTGTCTTGCTCCCCACGAGAGCTCCCAGTCTTGAAAGCGGCCCCCAGAGCGCGAGGCGGCGTAGCAGAGGGAAGACGGACGAGATGCCGAGTATTCCGGCGGCGAGGACCATCAGCCTGGACATCAGTGCTGATCCCTCCCAGCCCTGGATGAGCACGGTCATCCCCACGAAGCCCGCAGCACCGACCAGGATCATGATCGAGGGAGCACGGTCGGTATAGCGGAAGATGTGCTTCCGCAGAGCCCATCCGGCGACGTACCAGATCGCGAAGTAGGCGAACCTGTAAGCCCCACCCGACAGGAGCTCGGGCAGCCACGCCAGATTCAGGATCAGCTGCCGTAGCGGCCCGGCGCCGATGTACAGCACAGCGACGATGCCGAGCAGCACGCGAGGATGGTTCCTCCCCGCCCGGACCAGCAGGAAGTACAACGGGAGCATCAGAATGAACCAGTACGGCCCGGCCCCTGTCGCGGTTGCCACGCCCTGGAGCTTCACGTAGCCCACCGCGTCCTCGGGGGCGTAACGAGGCCAGGCGGTCACCGCGAACACCCCGGACCACAGCAGGTACGGCCACCAGAGGTCAGCAATGCGAGGGCGCCAGACTTTAGTCCACTCACGATGGGCGGCCGAATGAGCGAGCATCCCCGACAAGAGGAAGAACAACGGCATCCTCAGCGGCTGGAGGAGCCGATTCACCGCAGCCCAGCGGGCACCGGCCTCGGAGAACTCCGCCGGGAGCAGGGAATGGCCGGCACCGACCGCGACGTGGTACATCACCACCAAGAAGATCGTGACACCTCGGGCGAGGTCGACCCACTCGAGTCGTCCGGTCGACGTGCGCGCGCTGGCGACGGCGCTCATCACGATCGCTCGCTGCGCAGCGTCTCCCCCTTGGCCAGCGCGATCTCCCGCAGCTCTGTCTGGAAGTCGATCATCCGCTCACGGAGCCGCGCGGCCTCGGCGTCGCCGCCGGCGGCGAGAATCCGCGCGGCGAGCAGTCCGGCGTTGCGGGCGCCGCCGATGGAGACGGTCGCGACCGGCACGCCGGCGGGCATCTGCACGATCGAGAGCAGGGAGTCCATGCCGTCGAGGTGCTTCAGCGGCACCGGCACCCCGATCACCGGCAGCGGGGTGAGGGACGCGAGCATGCCGGGCAGGTGGGCGGCACCGCCGGCTCCGGCGATCACCACCCGCAGCCCGCGCTCGGCGGCGCCGCGGCCCCAGGTGATCATGTCCTCGGGCATCCGGTGGGCGGAGACCACCTCGGCGGAGCAGGCGATCCCGAACTCGGCAAGCGCCTCCTCAGCCGCCTTCATCACCGGATAGTCGGAGTCCGAGCCCATCACGATGCCCACCAGGGGGCGGGCGGTGCTGCCGGTGCCGGTCGGGGCGGCACCGGCGGCCTGGGTGCTGGGGTGCTGGGTCATCGGGTCGCTCCGGGGTTCGAAGGGCCGACGGACGCTTCGGGCCCGTCGATGATCAGGCGCTCGGCGCGATGGGCGCGGGCGAGCAGCTCCTCGGCGTCGTCACCGACGAGGGTGACGTGGCCGATCTTCCGCCCGGGACGCACGGACTTGCCGTAGAGGTGGAGCTTCAGCTCCGGATCGGCGGCGAGCGCGAGGTGGGCACCGGGGGCGAGGTCCTCGGCGGCGCCGCCGAGGAGGTTCACCATCACCGAGACCCGGCCGCGCGGCGTCGTGGCGCCCAGCGGGAGATCGGCGACGGCACGCAGGTGCTGCTCGAACTGGCCCGTCACGGCGCCGTCCATGGACCAGTGCCCGGTGTTGTGGGGGCGCATGGCGAGCTCGTTGACGAGCACTTCGCCGCTCGCGGTCTCGAACAGCTCCACGGCGAGCATCCCGGTGACCCCGAGATCCTCCGCGATGGCGAGGGCGAGGTCCTGGATCCGCTGCTGGGCCGCCTCGTCGAGGTCGGGCGCGGGGGCGACCACCTCGTAGCAGACCCCGTCCTTCTGCACGGACTGCACCACCGGATAGGCGACGGCCTCGCCCCCGGGCCTGCGGGCGACCTGGGCGGAGAGCTCGCGGGTGAAGGGCACCAGCTCCTCGGCGAGCAGCTCGCCGTGCGCGGAGAGCCAGTCGTCCGCCTGGTCGGGGCCGTCCACGATCCGCACCCCGTGGGCGTCGTAGCCGCCGCGCGGGGTCTTGACCACGATCCGTCCGTCGGTCTCGGCGAGCGCCGCGGCGAGATCGCTGGCGGCGCCGATCCGCCACCAGCGCGGGCAGGGGTGGCCGAGGGCGGTCAGGCGCTCGCGCATGACCAGCTTGTCCTGGGCGTGCACGAGCGCGGCGGGCCCGGGCCGCACGGCGGCGGCGCCCTCCTGCTCGAGCCGTTCGAGGATCGCGGTGGGCACGTGCTCGTGGTCGAAGGTGAGCACCTCGACGTCCGCAGCGAGCTCACGCACCGACTGCTCGTCGTCGTGGCGGCCCAGCTGCACCCGTGCGGCGACCTCCGCCGCGCTCTCGGCCGGGTCGGTGGCCAGGACGGGTGTGGTCAGGCCCAGCTCGATGGCGGGGCCGAGCATCATGCGGGCCAGCTGCCCGGCTCCGATGATGCCGATGCGACGGGCACCGTGGGCGCTGCCGACGGCGGAGGACTGCTCAGGGCGGGGCGAGGTCTCGGGCACGGCGGCAAGTGTACGAGGTCAGTCGCGCGAGCGCGGGCGGCGCCGCACCACGGACCCCTGCGGCAGGGTGTCGAAGTCGTCGCCGCCGGAGCGGGCCCCGGCGACGCCGCTCGGGGACATGTCGGCCCGGCCGGTGCGATGCCCTCTGCCTCCGCGCATTCCGCGGCCCTCGCGGCCTCCCCGGTGCGGGCGCCCGGACCTCAGGTCCTCGTGCTCGTCGTCGCCGTCCTCCTCACCGGGGGCGGAGATGAGGAACACGCCGAAGGTCGCGGGCTGCTCGGTGAGCAGCTCGAGCCGGCCGCCGTCGTCCTCGACCAGGGTCCGCGCGAGCGCCAGGCCGACGCCGGTGCCGCTCGAGCTGCGCCCCGAGACGGAGCGCTCGAAGATCTGCGCTCCGAGCTCCGGGTCGATCCCGCCGCCCTCGTCGGCGACCTCGACGACGGTCGAGTGGTCGTTGCGGCGCACCTTCACCGTGGTGCGGCCGTCGCCGTGGGCGAGGGCGTTCTCGACGAGGGTCGCGATGACCTGGGTGAGCGGTCCCGTCGATCCCCAGACCGCGGCGGAGCGCGGCACCTGCACGCGCAGCTCCCGGCCGGCCCGGCGGTAGGCCGGGGACCACTCCTCGCTCTGCTGTGTCAGCACGCTGCGCAGCTCCACCACGCCGGGGGTGCGCCGCTGGGAGGAGCGGGGGGCGTTGATGAGGTCGTGGACCACTTCGGTGAGGCGGTCGATCTGCTCGAGGGAGATGCGCGCCTCCTCGCGCACCCATTCCTCGGAGCTGACGGCCAGGATCTCGTCCAGCCGCATCGAGAGGGCCGTCAGCGGGGTGCGCAGCTGGTGGGAGGCGTCCGAGGCGAGGCGGCTCTCGGCCTCGAGCCGTTCGTTGAGCATCGCACCGGAGCGGGCGAGCTCCTCGGCCACGTCGTCGATCTCGGAGATGCCCGAGGGGTGCCAGGGGCCGCGCGAGCGCCCCGAGCCCATCTCCTCGGCACGCCTGCTGAGCCGGGCCAGCGGCATCGAGATGCGCTGCGCCTGCCACAGCGCCACGGACACGCCGATCGACAGCGCCGCGAGTCCCGCGACGATGATCAGCACCCAGGCGCTCGCGGTGTGGGCGCGCACGTCGGACTCCGGGATGTACACCGAGATGGACTGGCCGAAGGCGCCGTTGGTGTTCTTCTGGACCGGCTCCTTGCCCGGCGGGTCGCCCGCGGAGTAGGTGACGCCCTCGTAGGTGACGGAGATGGCGATGTTCAGGTCCGACTGCTCGTCGACCCGGCGCTGCAGGAGCGCCTCGTCGATCTCACCGCCCTCCTGGAGCCTGTTCTCGGTGTCGACGCGGACCCGGTCCAGGATCATGTTCGCCTGGTTGGAGAGGGTCTGCCGCTGGAGCTGGAGCCAGGAGTACCCCAGCGGGATGCCGAGCATGAGCACGGCCAGCAGCACGGTGATGATGGTGGCCTGCAGCACGCGCTGCCGCACCGGTCAGCTCCCCGTGCCGGTCTCGAAGCGGAAGCCCACACCCCTGACCGTGGTGATCCGGCGGGGGTCGGTGGCGTCGTCGCCGAGCTTGCGGCGCAGCCAGGAGATGTGCATGTCGAGGGTCTTGGTGGAGCCCCACCACTCGGCGCCCCACACCTCGCGCATCAGGTCGTCACGGGTGACGACGCTGCCGGACTCCCGCACCAGCACGGTGAGCAGGTCGTACTCCTTGGCCGAGAGGCTCAGCTCCTCACCGTCGGCGTAGGCGCGGCGGGCGGAGACATCCAGGGTCACGCCGTTGACGTCGAAGCTGTCGCCGGACTCCTCCGTGGACTGAGAGCGCCGCATCAGCGCGCGGATGCGGGCCTGCAGCTCACCGAGGCGGAAGGGCTTGGTGACGTAGTCGTCGGCGCCGGCGTCCAGGCCCACGACGGCGTCGACCTCGTCGGCCCGGGCGGTGAGGATCAGGATCGGGCACTCGAGCCCGCCCTTGCGCAGCCGCCGGGCGACCTCGAGACCATCCAGATCGGGAAGGCCCAGATCCAGGATGACCAGGTCGATCGAGTCGGCTCCGGCGGCGATCGCCAGCGCGTCCATCCCGCGGGACGCGCGCGTGACCGTGTACCCCTCCCGGTCCAGCGCACGGGAGAGAGGTTCTGCGATGGCGGAGTCGTCCTCGACGAGAAGCAGTCGTGTCACGAGGTCCATCCTAAGACGATGCCGGCAGGGTCTGCCCGGGACGGGGGTCCGACGGGCCGTGCCCCCATCATCACAGGCGCAGTGCTCCCGGACGCATCCCCGGGGCTCCGGTACGCGCTCACAGGCCCAGGTCCAGGGGCACGGAGCGGTCCCGCCGCATCTCCCGCACCCGGATCTCGCCGATCCCGTGGAGCTCGACCTCCTCCCCCTCGGTGAACGAGAAGCCGCCGGGGAGGGCCTGCTCGACGGCGTCGCAGGTCTCGGCGTCGACCAGGACCGTGCCGGGCCGGGCGACGGACTCCATCCGCGCCGCGAGGTTCACGATCGGCCCGAACACGTCCCCGTACCGGGAGAACATCGAGCCCCAGGCCAGGCCCACCCTGATGGGCGGCAGCTCGGGGGACTCGGTGATCGCCTCGGCGAGGCTGACCGCGATCTGGGCGCCGTCCTCCGGCGTGTCGGCCAGGAACATGATCTCGTCGCCGACGGTCTTGACCACGCGGCCGCCGCCGACGGAGATGACGTCGCGGCTGAGCTGCTCGAAGCGGCCCACCATGTCGGCGAGCTCGGTGCCGGGCAGGTCCTGTGCGAGCCGGGTGAACTGCACCAGGTCGGCGAAGCCGATGGCGCGCTGCAGCGGGAACAGCTCGTCCGTGTCGCGGTGGAGCACCTCGCTGCCGGCACGGGCCGCGTAGGCCGAGAGCTGGCGGCGGAAGGTGAACATCACCTGCGACTCGAAGGTCTCCAGCAGCTCCGGGATCGAGTCCAGCATCTGCTGGCGCGCCTGGGCGTCGTCGAGCCCGTCGGCGTACTTCGCCTCGTCCACCAGGGCCTCGGTGATCCACATGGCCAGCCGCCCCATGTGGAAGCCCATGCCGCGGGAGATGCTGGCGAAGGCGCGCTCGCTGATCACGCCGTCCTCGACGATCGCGGCCAGGTCGCCGATGGCGTGGGCGTCCTCGTCGGTGAACACCACGGTGTCCTCGTCGACCGGGGTGAAGCCGAGCGAGCGCCAGTAGACGGAGGTGAGCCGTTCGGGGATGTCCTGCTCCTGGGCGAGGTCCCGTCGGGAGTACTTGCGCGGGCCCTGCAGGAGGATCTTCTCGAGCGCGCCGACGCTGCGGCGCACGGCCGCGAAGCGCCGGTTGAGGTCGAGGATCTCCTGGTCACCGAGGGAGCCCGCGTCGTCCCCGTCCCGGGAGAGATCGGGCAGCTCCGCGGTCTCCACCGGGACGGCCTCCTGCGGCTCCGACGGCTCCTGCCCCGGGGCCGCTCCCGCGGGTCCCGTGCTGCTGCCCAGGTCTTCCATGCCTCCGGTCACGTGCCGCGCTCCTCCTGCTCGATGCCCGTCGCATCGCCTGTCGTGGGCCGGGCGGGTCCGCCCGGTCGCAGATGTCTCACGTCCCCGATGTCCACGGCCCTCCGGCCGCCTCCTGCGAGGTCGACCAGCAGACGGCCGTGCGCATCGATCGTCCGGGCGATGCCGTGCAGGGAGGGCGGCTGCGCTCCACCCGCCCCCGTCTCCCCCAGAGGGTCGACCCGCACCGCACGCCCCAATGTGAGGCACGTCATAGTGTAGCGGTCATGCGTCCCCGCCGAGACCCCGTCTCCTCCTGCGGACTCCAGCGCAGCAAGCTCGGCGCTCAGTGCGGTGGTCAGCGCGGATTCGAGGCGTTCGCGCAGAGCGTCGTCCGCCCGCCCGTCGGCGCCGCTCGCGCCGCCCGGTCCCGGCCGCAGACTGCCCGGGCCCCGCAGCGACGCCGCACCGGGCACCTCCCGCCCATCGGCCTGCAGGACCGGTCCGCGCAGGTTCATGCCGATGCCCAGGAGCACGAGATCCGCCCCGCGACCCTCGACGAGGATCCCCCCGAGCTTGCGGCCGTCCTCGGTGTGCAGGTCGTTGGGCCACTTCAGACCGATGCGGCCCCCCTCGCCGTCCGCCGGCTCCCCCAGCACCTGGTCCAGGGCGGCGAGCGCCGCGACCCCGGCGGCCAGGGAGAACCATCCGCGGTGCTCCGGGCCGAGCCGGCTGCGGTGGACGTAGGTGAGGGCGAGGCTCGCGCCGTCGGGGCTCGCGAAGGAGCGGCCCAGCCGGCCCCGCCCGCGGCTCTGGTGCCGGGCGGCGAGCGCGAAGGGCACGCGCCTGCCGGCGCTCGCGCGCCGCGCGGCCTCGTCCTGGGTGGAGGCCACCGAGTCCAGGCGGAGGATCTCCGTCGGCGGCTGCGCCGAGGCATCGGTCGGTTCCATCACACTCCCCTCCGTCCTGCCGCATCGGCTCCCGTCGTGCCGCGATCGTCGGCCCGTGGCGGCGCGCGGGGCGACGGGACCGGCCCTCGCCGCGGGACGTGGGTAGCGTAGTATCCCGGTGTCCATCCGCCGGAACAGATGGCGGCCCACCGGCCGCAGCAGGAGGCTCCGTGACCGACGCTCCGCGGCCGCTCACCACCGCCCAGCGACTCGAGGACCTGCGCGAGCGCGACGGCGCCGCGGTCTCCGCCGCTGATGAGGTCGCGGTGCAGAAGCAGCACGCCCGTGGCAAGAAGACGGCCCGCGAGCGCATCTCCGATCTGCTGGACGACGGCTCCTTCGTGGAGACGGACCGGTTCGTGCGCCACCAGGCCCGCAGCTTCGGGATCGACCGCAAGCGCCCCGACGGCGACGGGATCATCACCGGCTACGGCACCATCGACGGCCGGCAGGTCTGCGTGTACTCGCAGGACTTCACCGTCTTCGGCGGCTCGCTCGGCGAGGCCCACGGCCGCAAGATCCAGAAGATCCAGGACCTCGCCCTGCGCACGGGCGTGCCGATCATCGGCATCCTCGACGGGGGCGGCGCCCGTATCCAGGAGGGCGTGGCCTCACTGGCGATGTTCGCCGGGATCTTCAAGCGCAACACCCGCGCCTCCGGTGTGATCCCGCAGATCTCCCTGATCATGGGCCCGGCAGCGGGCGGCGCGGTGTACTCCCCGGCGCTGACGGACATCATCGTGATGGTCGAGAAGACCTCCCACATGTTCATCACCGGTCCGGACGTGATCCGCACCGTCACCGGCGAGGACGTCGGCTTCGAGGAGCTCGGCGGGGCGCGCACCCACTCCTCCCGCTCCGGCGTGGCCCATTACATGGCGC
Source organism: uncultured Corynebacterium sp. (assembly GCA_964535185.1). GTDB lineage: Bacteria > Actinomycetota > Actinomycetes > Actinomycetales > Dermabacteraceae > Brachybacterium. Next base: position 27,337 of record CAZHSL010000001.1, on the reverse strand, counting down.
CCGACGAGGCCGATGCGATCGAGTACGTCAAGGACCTGCTGAGCTACCTGCCGGCCAACACGCTGAGCCCGGCGCCGTCGTTCCCCGTCCCCTTCGAGGAGGACCTCACCCCCTCGGACACCGCGCTGGACACGCTGGTCCCCGATTCGCCGAACCAGCCCTACGACATGCTCACGGTGCTGCGCGCGGTGCTCGACGACGAGGAGTTCCTCGAGGTCCAGCCGCTGTTCGCGCAGAACGTGCTGGTGGGCTTCGGCCGGGTCGAGGGGTACAGCGTGGGCATCATCGCCAACCAGCCCTCGCACCTGGCGGGCACGCTGGACATCGACGCCTCGGAGAAGGCCGCCCGCTTCGTGCGGCTGTGCGATGCGAACAACATCCCGGTGCTGACCTTCGTGGACGTGCCCGGCTTCCTGCCCGGCACGGACCAGGAGTACGGCGGGATCATCCGTCGCGGCGCGAAGCTGCTGTACGCCTACGCCGAGGCGACGGTCCCGCTGATCACGGTCATCACCCGCAAGGCCTACGGCGGCGCCTACATCGTGATGGGCTCCAAGGAGCTGGGCGCGGACATCAACCTCGCCTGGCCCACCGCGCAGATTGCGGTGATGGGCTCGCAGGGCGCGGTGAACATCCTCCACCGCGGCGACCTGCGGGAGGTCACCGAGCAGGGCGGGGACGTCGACGCCGCGCGCGCCCGGTACGAGGCCGAGTACGAGGAGCAGTTCGCCACCCCGTACACCGCGGCCGAGCGCGGCTGGATCGACGGCGTGATCCGTCCCGCCGACACCCGCCTCGAGGTGGCCCGCGCGCTGCGCGCGCTGCGCACCAAGCGCGACACGCTGCCCACCAAGAAGCACGGGAACATCCCGCTGTGAGCTCCGAGAGGTCCACCGGCCCCGCCGCGCCGGCCGAGGACGCCCTCGCGGTGCGCCCCTCCGACGTGCGGCTGGTGCAGGGCTACCTGCGTGACGACGAGCTCGCCGCCATCGCGGTGGTGGTCTCGGCGATGAGCGTGACCAGCCGGCTCGAGGCGGAGGAGCGGCTGCTCGCCGAGGGCCGCGGCGCCGGGGCGGGCGCCTGGAACGACGCCGTGCACTGCCATCCTCGCGGCCACGGCCTGCGCGGCCTCCCCTCGACCGTCGCCTGGCAGTTCTCGGACCGCTGAACACGTCCGCGGCGAACCCGGAACGGCCCGGGAGCGGGTGGCCGCCGCATTAGACTGCCCCGCATGCCCGAGACTCCTCCCGCCCCGCCGGCCGCGGCCCGTCCCGCCACCGCCCTGGATCGCCTCGCCGACGAGTACGTCGATCTCAGCGCGCGCCTGGACCCCTTCCTCGCCACCGCACTGGGCGTGCCCGGCCATGACGCCGAGGTCACCGACCACTCCCCCGCCGCGGTCGCGGAGCGCACCGACGCCGCCCGCTCCCTGCTGGCCCGCGCCGCCCAGGTGCCGGACGAGGACGCCGTGGACACCGTCACCCGGGCCGCGCTCACCGAACGCCTGGGCCTGGAGATCGAACGCGCCGAGCAGCGGCTCGACATCGCCGCGGTGAACAACCTCGCCTCGCCGCTGCAGTCCCGCGACGTGCTCGACCAGATGCCCACCGCCACCGCCGAGGACTGGCAGGTGATCGCCGAGCGCATGGAGGGGATGCCGCGCTCGCTGAGCAGCTGGGCCGAATCCCTCCGCGAGGCCGCCGACCACGGCGTGATCTCCGCCCGCCGCCAGCTCCGGCTCGGCGCGGAGCAGGCCCGCGGCTATGCCGCCGAGGACGGCTTCTTCACGAGCTTCGCCCGCGAGGCGGTGGGCGACGACGCCCAGCGCGCACGCGTGACCGCGGCGGCCCGGACCGCCGCCCAGGGCTATCTCGACCTCGCCGACCAGCTCGACGCCCTCGCCCCGCGCGCCCCCGAGCAGGACGCCGTGGGCCGCGACGCCTACGCGCTGGCCTCCCGCACCTTCCTGGGCACCTCGATCGACATCGACGAGACCTACGCCTGGGGCATCGAGGAGCTGCGCTCCGTGGTCGCCGAGCAGGAGGAGGTGGCCGCCCGGATCAACGCGCGCGCCGGCAACGGCGCGGGCAGCTCGGTCGAGGCCGCGAAGCAGGCGCTCGACGCCGACCCCGCGCGCGTGCTGCACGGCACCGAGGAGCTGCAGGCCTGGATGCAGGACCTCAGCGACCGCGCGATCGACGAGCTCGCCGGCACCCACTTCGACATCCCCGAGCCGCTGCGGAACCTGGAGTGCAGGATCGCCCGCACCGGCTCCGGCGGGATCTACTACACCGGCCCCAGCGAGGACCTCACCAGGCCGGGCCGCATGTGGTGGGACGTGCCGCCCGGCACCACCGAGTTCCGCACCTGGCTGGAGACCACGACCGTCTACCACGAGGGCGTGCCCGGCCACCACCTCCAGGTCGGCACCCAGACCCTGCAGGCCGCCACCCTGAACCGGTGGCGCGCGATGATGTGCTGGGTCTCCGGCCACGGCGAGGGCTGGGCGCTGTACGCCGAACGGCTCATGGACCAGCTGGGCCACCTCGCGGACGACGGCGACCGGCTGGGGATGCTGGACGCGCAGCGGCTGCGGGCGGGCCGCGTGGTCCTGGACATCGGCCTGCACTGCGGTCTGCCCATGCCCGAGGGGCTCGCCGGCTCCGCCGGCGGGGCCTGGAGCGTCGAGAAGGCCTGGGACTTCATGAGCGCCCACTGGGGCGTGACCGAGGCGGAGCAGCGATTCGAGCTGAACCGGTACCTGGGATGGCCGGGGCAGGCGCCGTCATACAAGATCGGTCAGCGGGTCTGGGAAGGGCTGCGCGAGGATGCCGAGACCGCCGGGACCCCCGCCCGCGACTTCCACCGTCGAGCCCTCGAGCTCGGCGGCCTGCCGCTGTCCGTCCTCGAGGAGGCGCTGCGATGACCGCTCCGACCCCCGCCGACGAGGGGCCCGTCGACCCCGCGGGCCACGATCCGCTGCTGCTGCTCGCCTCCTCCTCCGCGGGGCGCCGCGCGACGCTGCGCGCGGCCCGCATCGAGCACTCGGTCCTGCCCGTCGACCTCGACGAGGACGCGATCCTCGCGCGGGCCCGCGCGCAGGCCGCCTCCTCCCCGGACACGGAGGACGCCCTCACCCCCGCCGACGAGGTGCTGCTGCTCGCGCGGGAGAAGGCCCTGGCCGCGACCGCCCGCAGCGACGGCGGCTACGTGGTGCTCGGCTGCGACTCGATGCTCGAGCTGGACGGCGAGGTGATCGGGAAGCCGCACACCCCGCAGCGGGCCCGCGAGCGCTGGCGGGCGATGCGCGGCCGCACCGGGATCCTGCACTCCGGGCACTGGCTGGTCGACGACCGCGACCCGGCCGACGGCGGCACCGGGGCCACCTTCGGTGCGACGGCGAGCTGCGAGCTGCGCTTCGCCGATCTTACCGACGAGGAGATCGAGGCCTATGTCGCCACCGGTGAGCCGCTCGGCGTGGCCGGCGGGTTCACCATCGACGGCCGCGGCGGCCCCTTCGTCGAGCACCTCGAGGGCGATCCCCACGCCGTGGTGGGACTGTCCCTGCCCCTGCTGCGCCGGATGCTGGGCGAGATCGCCGTGGGCGTCCACGAGCTGTGGGAGGACGCGCCGGGGACAGGGCCGTCGGACCCTGCCGACGGCTGATGCCGCGCGGTACTACACTCGACCTCTGCTGACCCCCTCGGAAGGACCCATCGCCGATGCCCGCTCGCTCCTCCAAGCCCCGCCCCCTGTCCACGGTGCTGATCGCCAACCGTGGGGAGATCGCGGTGCGGATCGCACGGGCCTGCCGGGACGCCGGACTCCGCTCCGTCGCGGTCTACGCCGATCCGGACCGGGATGCCCTGCACACCCAGATCGCCGACGAGGCCTACGCCCTCGGCGGCACGACCGCGGCGAGCTCCTACCTCGTCGTGGACAAGATCCTGGACATCGCCCACCGCTCCGGCGCCGACGCGATCCACCCCGGCTACGGGTTCCTCTCCGAGCGCGCGGACTTCGCCCAGGCCGTGACCGATGCGGGGCTGACCTGGATCGGCCCGCCGCCCTCGGCGATCGAGAAGCTCGGCGACAAGGTCTCCGCGCGCCACATCGCCCAGAAGGCCGGCGCACCGCTGGTGGCCGGCACCAAGGATCCGGTGAAGAACTCCGACGAGGTCGTGGACTTCGCGCGCGAGCACGGCCTGCCGATCGCGATCAAGGCCGCCTTCGGCGGCGGCGGTCGCGGCCTGAAGGTGGCCCGCGAGGAGACCGAGGTGCGCGAGCTGTTCGACTCCGCGGTGCGCGAGGCCGTCGCCGCCTTCGGCCGCGGCGAATGCTTCGTCGAGCGCTTCCTGGACTCCCCCCGCCACGTCGAGACCCAGTGCCTCGCGGACATGCACGGCAACGTCCAGGTGGTCTCCACCCGTGACTGCTCGCTGCAGCGCCGCCATCAGAAGCTCGTCGAGGAGGCGCCCGCGCCGTTCCTCTCCCCCCAGCAGAACGCGCAGCTGGTCAGCTCCTCGAAGGCGATCATGCGCGAGGCCGGCTACGTGGGCGCCGGCACCTGCGAGTTCCTGATCGGCATCGACGGCACCATCTCGTTCCTCGAGGTCAACACCCGGCTCCAGGTCGAGCACCCCGTGACCGAGGAGGTCGCCGGGGTGGACCTGGTGCGCGAGCAGCTGCGCATCGCCGCCGGGGAGCGGATCCTCGACGAGGACCCCGTCAGCCGCGGCCACTCCTTCGAGTTCCGGATCAACGGAGAGGACCCGGGCCGAGGCTTCATGCCCGCGCCCGGCAGGATCCAGCGCTACGACGTGCCCTCGGGCCCGGGCGTGCGCATCGAGTCCGGGGTGCGCGCCGGGGACGAGGTCTCCGGAGCGTTCGACTCGATGCTGGCCAAGCTCGTCGTCACCGGCGCCACCCGTCAGGAGGCGCTCGAGCGCTCCCGCCGGGCGCTGGCCGAGTTCCACATCGAGGGCATCCCGACGGTCCTGCCCTTCCACCGCAAGGTGGTCGAGGACGCGGCCTTCGCCCCCGAGGATCCCGAGCAGACGTTCTCGGTGCACACCACGTGGATCGAGTCCGAGTTCGACAACGACCTGCCGGCCGCGCCGCTGCCGAGCCAGCCCGAGGAGGCCGAGGACCGCGAGGCCGTGGTCGTCGAGGTGGACGGCCGACGGGTCGAGATCAGCCTGCCCGCCTCGCTGCGTGCGCCCCAGGCCCCCGTGCGGCAGCGCCGCAAGCGCCAGCACCGCGCGGCCGGGGAGGCCGCGGGCGGCGGCAACAGCGTCTCCGCGCCGATGCAGGGCACGATCGTCAAGGTGGTCGCCGAGGAGGGCCAGTCCGTGGCCGACGGCGATCTGCTGATCGTCCTCGAGGCGATGAAGATGGAGCAGCCGATCACCGCGCACCGCTCCGGCATCGTCAAGGGCATCAGCGCCGAGATCGGGGCGACCGTCTCCGCCGGTGCCGTCCTGTGCTCGATCGAGGACTGAGAGGGAGGCCCCGAGGCGGATCCCCGGCCCTCGGGGCCGGTCCTGCCCCTCAGGCGTCCGGAGCGAGCACCCGCTGCCGCGCCACCTCGGCGAGCGAGCCGGTGAGCGAGGGATAGATGGTGAAGGTGCCCGCGACCTGCTCGGCGGTGAGCCGGTGGGCGACCGCGAGCGTGTAGGGCAGGATCAGCTCGCTGGCCCGCGGCGCCACCACCACCGCACCGATCACGGTGTGGGAGCCGGGCCGCACGATGAGCTTCACGAACCCCTCGGTGAGGCCCTGCATCTTCGCGCGCGGGTTCGTGTCCAGGCGCAGCACCATCACCTCCCCGGCGACCTCGCCGTCGAGGACCTCCTGCTCGCTGACACCGACCACGGCGATCTCGGGGCTGGTGAAGATCGCGGAGGAGACCTGCGCGGCGATGAGCGGGGAGACGGCGTCGCCCAGCGCGTGGTGCATGGCGATCCGCCCCTGCATCGCCGCGACCGAGGCGAGCGGGTACACGCCGGTGCAGTCGCCGGCGGCGTAGATGCCCCGCACGGAGGTGCGGGAGACGCGGTCGGTCTCGATGTGCCCGGAGTCCCGCACCCGCACCCCGGCGGTCTCGAGCCCGAGATCGGCGGTCCAGGGGATCCCGCCGATGGCGATCAGCACGTGGCTGCCGGCGATCTCCTCGCCCGTCGTGAGCGTCACCACGACCCCGTCCTCGGTGCGGCGCGCCGTCTCGGCACGGGAGCGGGAGCGCACGGTGACGCCGCGGCGGCCGAAGGCCTCCTCGAGCACGTCGGCCGCCTCCGCATCGGTGCCGGGCAGCACCTTCTCGCGTGAGGAGACGAGGGTGACCTCGCTGCCGAGGGCCCGGTACGCGCTGGCGAACTCGGCACCGGTCACGCCGGAGCCGACGACGATCAGGTGCTCGGGCAGGCGGTCCAGCTCGTACAGCTGGGTCCAGTTCAGGATCCGCTCGCCGTCGCAGGGGGCGCTGTCCAGCTCGCGGGGGCGCGCTCCGACGGCGAGCAGGACGACGTCCGCCTCGAGGCTCTCGGTCCGCCGCCCGTCGCCGCCGAGCACCTCGACGCGGTGCGGCCCGTCCAGGCGGCCCGTCCCGTCGACGACCCGTACGCCGGCCTCGACCAGGCTGGAGCGGATGTCGACGGACTGGGCGGCGGCGAGCTCGCGCACGCGGGCGTTGACCGCGGCGAGGTCGACGTTCAGGGAGTGGGCGGTGGGGGCGGTGCCGTTGTCGGCGTCGCGGATGCCGAGCTGCTGGGAGCCTCCCACGAGGTCGAGCACGTCGGCGGTGGCGATCAGCGTCTTGGAGGGCACCACATCCGTGATCACCGCGGCGCCGCCGATGCCGCGCTCCTCGACGAGCACGGTCTCCGCGCCGTGCCGCGCCGCGGTCAGGGCGGCCTCGTACCCGCCGGGGCCGCCGCCGATGATCACCACCCGGACGCGGTCCCCCGCGCTGGAGAGACGACGGGGGTCCGAGGGGAGGGCGGTGCTGGGATCGGTCACGGCCCCCATTGTGGCAAAGACTGCACGCCGGGGAGCGGTTCTCGCCCGTGCGCCGGGCCGTCTGCGCTACCTTCGGTCCATGACGTCTTCCGCTTCCGACCCGTACCAGCTCGCCCGCGAGGCCGCCGCCGCCGTCGCCGAGGCCAGCGGCGTCCCCGCCCACGATCTCGCCCTGGTGCTCGGCTCGGGATGGTCCGGCGCCGCGGACCTGCTCGGCGAGACCGTGTGGCAGGCCGATGCGAGCACGATCCCCGGGTTCCGGCCGCCGGCCGTCGCGGGCCATGTCGGCACGCTGCGCTCGATCCGGGTGGAGGGCACCGGTGCCCGCGCGCTGGTCCTCGGCGCCCGCACCCACTTCTACGAGGGCGCCGGCGTGGACGCGACGGTCCACGGCGTGCGCACGGCCGCCGCGACCGGGGCCCGCACCATGGTGCTGACCAACGGCTGCGGCGGGATCGACCCCTCCTGGGCCCCGGGCACCCCGGTGCTGATCCGCGACCAGATCAACTTCACCGGCGCCACGCCGCTGCACGGCGCCAACTTCGTGGATCTCACCGATCTGTACACCCCGGCGCTGCGGGCCATCGCCCACGAGGTCGACCCGAGCCTCGACGAGGGCGTGTACATGCAGTTCTCCGGCCCCAGCTACGAGACCCCCGCCGAGGTGCAGATGGCGAAGGTGATCGGCGCCGACCTGGTGGGCATGTCCACGGCTCTCGAGGCGATCGCGGCCCGCGAGGCCGGCATGGACGTGCTGGGCATCTCGCTGGTGACCAACCTCGCCGCGGGCATCAGCGGCGACGCGCTCAGCCACGAGGAGGTGCTCGAGGCCGGCCGGGAGGCGGGCCCCAGGATCTCCCGCCTGCTGGCCGAGACGGCGCGGCGGATCACCGGCGGCGGCTCGGCGCCGGGCGGCGACGAGGGCGCTTCGGCATGAGCATCGAGGCGGCACTGCGCACGCGCGTCGAGGACTGGATCCGCGACGACCCGGATCCGGCGACCCGCGCAGCGCTCCAGACCCTGCTCGAGCAGGCCGAGAACGGCGGCGCCGCGGCGCAGGAGGAGATCGCCGACGCCTTCGCGGCCGACCTGCAGTTCGGCACCGCGGGCCTGCGCGGTGCGATGGCGCCCGGCCCGAACCGGATGAACCTCGCCGTGGTCTCCCGCGCCGCGCGCGGCCTGGCGGACCACCTCCTGCTGGACGTGGGCCTGGACCGGCCGCACGTGGTGATCGGCTACGACGCCCGGCACGGCTCCCACGACTTCGCCCGCCGCTCCGCGGAGATCATGACGGCGGCCGGCTGCCGCGTCCAGCTGCTCGAGCGCTTCGGCCCCACTCCCCTGGTCGCCTTCGCGGTGCGGCACCTGGAGGCGGACGCCGGCATCGTGGTGACCGCCTCCCACAACCCGCCCGCGGACAACGGCTACAAGGTCTACCTGGGCGGGCGCGCCGCCGCTCCCGAGGGGCGCGGGGTGCAGATCGTGCCGCCGTCGGACGCGCAGATCGCCGCCCGCATCGCGGCCGTCGGCCCGGTGCGCGAGATCCCCGTCGCGCAGTCCGGGGTGGAGCTGCTCGGCGAGCGGGTGCGCGAGGACTACCTCGCGGCGATCAGCACGCTGCCGGCTCCGCAGGGGCCGCGCGAGGTGCGGATCGTGCACACCGCGATGCACGGCGTGGGCACCGAGACGGCTCTGGCGGCCCTGCACCGCACCGGATTCGCCGACGTGCACACCGTCGCGAAGCAGGCGGACCCGGACCCCGACTTCCCCACCGTCGCCTTCCCCAACCCCGAGGAGCCCGGCGCGATCGACCTCGCTCTCGAGCTCGCCCGCACCGTCGAGGCCGACGTGGTGATCGCCAACGACCCCGATGCGGACCGCTGCGCGGCGGCGGTGCGGGACCCGCACCGGGGCGCGTGGCGGATGCTCACCGGCGACGAGCTGGGCGTCCTGCTGGGCGACCACATGGTGCGCCGGCACGGGTACCGCGGGGTCCTGGCCCGCTCGATCGTCTCCAGCCGCTGGCTGGCGGCGATCGCACGGAGCGCGGGACTCGAGGCCCCGGCCACGCTGACCGGCTTCAAGTGGATCGCCCGCGCGCCCGGGATCGTCTACGGCTACGAGGAGGCGATCGGCTACTGCGTGCAGCCCGAGGTGGTGCGCGACAAGGACGGCCTCTCCGCGGCCCTGATGGTCGCCGAGATGGCGGCATGGGCGAAGGCCGAGGGCACCACGCTGATCGGCCGGCTCGACGAGCTCGCCGCCGAGCACGGCCTGTACTCGACCTCGCAGCTCTCGATCCGGGTCGAGGACCTCTCCCTGATCGGCGCGATGATGGAGCGGCTGCGCGAGGCGCCGCCCACGACGCTGCTGTCCTCCCCCGTGGTCGAGGACCAGGACCTCTCCCGCGGCTCGGTGGGAACCACCGGCCTGCCGCCCACCGAGGGGATCCTGCTGCGCAGCGAGGACGACACCCGGGTGGTGGTGCGCCCCTCCGGCACCGAGCCGAAGCTCAAGTGCTACCTCGAGGTCGTCATGCCGCTGCCCGACGGCGCGACCGGTGAGCAGATCGGGGAGATCCGCCGCAGCGCCGACGCACGCCTTCAGTCGCTGAAGGACGAGCTGCGCGGAGTGCTCGGCGCGGACTGAGGAGGCGGGTGCCCGCAGGCACCCGCTCGGTTCCCTCCCGGCTCAGTACCCGGTGCCCGAGCCGCCCTCGAGGATCGCGCGCGAGGAGGACAGGCCCAGGCGGCTGGCGCCCGCGGCGACCATCGCCTCGGCGGCCTCACGGGTGCGGATGCCGCCGGAGGCCTTGACGCCCAGGCGGTCTCCGACCGTCCGGCGCATCAGCGCGACGGCGTGCTCGCTCGCGCCGCCTGCGGGGTGGAAGCCCGTGGACGTCTTCACGAAGTCGGCGCCGGCACGCTCGGCCGCCTCGCACACGGCGACGATCTGCTCATCGGTGAGGGCGGCGGACTCGATGATCACCTTGAGCACGACGGGCGCCTTGGCCACGTCCCGCACCGCGCGGATCTCATGCTCGACGGCGCCGTACTCGCCGGCGCGGGCCAGGCCCACGTTGAGGACCATGTCCACCTCGTCGGCCCCCTTGTCGACCGACTCGCGGGCCTCGAACGCCTTGACCTCCGCGGAGTGCTGGCCCGAGGGGAAGCCGCACACGGTCGCGACCTTCACCGTCGTGTCCACCGGGAGCATCGAGGGCGAGACGCAGACGGAGTAGGTGCCCAGCTCCTCCGCCTCCCGCAGCAGCGCGGTGACGTCGGCGGCGGTGGCCTCGGGCTTGAGCAGGGTGTGGTCGATGAGGGCGGCGAGCTGAGCGCGGTCGAGAGAGGTCATGATCAGATCCTGGCAGACGCACCCGTCCCGGCGCATCCGTTCCGGCCTCGATCAGGTCACGTCGGCCGGCACAGCACCGACGCGCACCTGTCTACCTGTGTGATAGGTTCCGGAGCGATCGGTGCAGCGCGGCATGCAGGCCGCGCGATGCCGAACCACTCGTCCAGGCCCAGAGGAGATCCGTCGATGTCGACGTCCGCACCCCCGCCGAACCCCGCTGCGGGATCACCCCTCGTCACCACCCTCGGTGCCGACGTCGACCCGTACGTGATCGACGGCTCGCAGATCAGCGAACCGCCCCGCAGGCTCCGAGGGAAGCTGCGCTTCCTGGGGCCGGGCATGATCACCTCCGCCGCCGTGGTGGGATCGGGCGAGCTGCTCACCGCCACCGCGCTCGGCGCCGAGGTCGGCTTCATGCTGCTGTGGCTGGTGCTGGTCTCGACCGTCCTCAAGGTGTGGGTGCAGATCGAACTGGCCCGCTGGTCGGTCTCCACCGGCCGCGTCGCGCTGGACGGCTACAAGGACGTGCCGCCGCGGATCGGCGGCCGCGGATGGATCTCCTGGCTGGTGCTGCTGATGTTCCTGCAGTTCTTCATCGGGCAGGCGGGGGTGATCAGCGCGTCCGCCTTCGCCTTCAGCACCCTGTTCCCGATCGGACCGGACCCCTACTCGCTGCTCTCGATCGGCGTGTGGGTCGCGATCCTGGTGGTGATCGCGATCGGCATCCACGCCGTCAACCGCTACGCGATCGTCGAGAACATCTCCACCGTGCTGGTGCTGCTGGTGACCGCCTTCGCGATCGCGATGGTGTTCCTGCTGGGCGGCACCGAGTTCGCATGGAACCTCGCCGACCTGGGCGACGGCATGCGCTTCCAGATCGCCGCGGGCGCCTTCGGCGTGGCACTGGCGATGTTCGGCATGACGGGCGTGGGCGCGGGCGAGACCACCGCCTACACCTACTGGGTGGTCGAGAAGGGCTACGCCGCCTGGACGGGGCCGAACGACGGCTCCGAGAGCTGGGTGCGCCGTGCCCGCGGATGGATCTCGGTGATGAAGGTCGACGCCTGGGTCTCCTGGATCATCTACACCGTCTCCACCGCCGCGTTCTACGTCCTCGGCGCCGCCGTGCTGCACCCGCAGGGCCTGATCCCGGAGGGCAACGAGGTCATGGTCACGATCTCCTCGATCTTCGACTCGGCCGTCGGCCGCTGGGGCGGTGTGGTGTTCCTCGTCGGCGCCGGGCTGGCCCTGTTCAAGACGATCCTCGCCAACGTGCCGAGCCTCGGCCGGCAGGTCGGCCACACGCTCGCGATCTTCGGCGCCTACGACTGGGACGACCAGCAGGCGCGGGACCGCTGGCAGCGCGTCATCATGATCATCCTGCCGATCAGCTGGGGCATCCTCGGCACGGCCGTCTCCTCCCCGCTGGCCCTGGTGATCATCGGGGGCATCCTCAACGCCGTCTACCTCATCGGCGCGGCCGTGGCGACGCTGTACCTGTCGTACACCCAGACCGATCCGCGGATCCGGGACGGCGCCCCCACCATGGTGATGCTGTGGATCTCGGCGGTCGCGATCGTCCTCGTGGGCATCTACGGTCTGGTGAACTCGTTCTGACCGCCCCGTGCCCGGGCCTCACGGCCCGGGCACCGTCCTGAGGAGACACCCCGTGGAAGACCTCGGCACCACCGCCTGGAAGCACCTGACCGCGCCCGCGCACGCCCGCGAAGGCGATCGGGTGGGGCGCGACTCCCTCGCGGACCGCGTCCGCGAGGCGGTGCTGGGCACGATCGACCAGGAGGGCCTGGTCGCAGGGGATCCCCTGCCGGCGACCGGCGCCCTCGCGGAGCGGTTCGGGGTCTCCCGCACCGTGGTCCGGGAAGCGCTCAGCGCCCTCGACGCTCTCGGCATCATCGAGGTCAGCAACGGCCGCAGCGCCGTCGTGCGCACGCCGGACCCGGGACTGGTGCGCTTCTACCTCTCCCGCGCCATCAGCGAGTCCCGCGACGACAGCTTCACCACGCTGATGGATCTGCGCGGCCCGCTCGAGGTGCGTGCCGCGTTCCGGGCCGCCGCCCGCTTCGGCGAGCACGCCGAGGCACCCGTCGACGGCGCGGAGCGGCTGCGGTCCCTGCGCGAGGAGCTCGACGCCGCACTGCCCGACTCCGCGCTCTACCCCCGGCTGGACCTGCGCCTGCACCAGGAGATCGCCCTGCTGAGCGGGAACCGCGCCCTGCAGGGCCTGCTGGAGGCTGTCGGCATCCCCCTGTTCCGCGCCATGCAGGAGGTGCGTGCCGCCCGCGACCTGCACGACATGGTCGGCTCCGAGCACACCGACCACCTGCGGATCATCGACTCGATCCTGGCCGGCGACCCCGAGGCCGCGGCCGCGGCGATGGAGGCCCACATGCGCGCCGTCGAGTCCTTCCGCATCGCCCCCTGACCCGTCCCACCCCGGCCCCGCGGATCGGCCGCCCGATCCGATCCCCTCCGACCCGACCCGAACCGAAAGGCCATGCCATGCGTGCACTGGAGATCCACGGACCCGACGACCTGCGCGTCGTCGACCGCCCCGCCCCCGACCCTGCTCCCGGACAGGTCCAGATCGCCGTCGAGTGGGGCGGGATCTGCGGCTCCGACATCGCCTACTGGCGCAGCGGGATCTCCGGGACCGCCGTCATGTCCCACCCCTTCGTGCTGGGGCACGAGGTCTCCGGCCGTGTGCTGCGCCTGGGCGAGGGGGTCGCCGGGCTCGCGCCGGGCCAGCCGGTGACCGTCCATCCCGCCCGCACCACCGGTCCCCTGCCGGCACGGCTGCGCGGCCGTGACAACCTCCACCCGCAGCTGACCTACCTCGGCTCCGCCGCTCAGGAGCCCCACACCGACGGCGGCTTCGCCGAGGTGATCACCGTCGGTGCCGAGCAGGTGGTGCTGCTGCCCGAGGGCCTGGACACCCGTCGCGCCGTCCTCGCCGAGCCGCTGGGGGTCGCGATGCACGCGGTGCACCGCGCGGGCGACGTGGACGGGGCACACGTGCTGGTCGCCGGCTGCGGGCCCGTCGGCCTGCTGGTGATCGTGGCCGCACGCGCCGCGGGCGCCGCGCGCATCACCGCCGTGGACCTCGCCGAGCCCGCCCGCGAACGCGCCCTCGCCGTCGGCGCCGACGAGGCGCTCGGCACCGCCGAGGGGATGCCCGACACGATCACCGTGGCCTTCGAGGCCTCGGGCGCGCCCGCGTCCCTGGATGCGATCTTCCGTTCGATCACCCGGGCCTCCGTCGTGGTGCAGGTGGGGAACCTGCCTCCCACCCAGGTGCCGGTGACGCTGGGCCCGGTGGTCTCCAAGGAGATCGACTACCGGGGCACCTACCGCTTCGTGACCGAGATCGAGGACGCGGTGCAGCTGCTGGCACGGGACGACCTCGCCGAGCACGTGATCAGCCATGTCCTGGATCTGGAGGACGCGGCCGAGGCGTTCACCACCCAGGTCTTCGACCCCACCAGCAGCAAGGTCGTGCTGCGGATCTGACGCCGCGCTCCGGATCCGAGGGGGCGGGCGCTGTCCTAGACTGGACGGCCGTGACCAGTACCCCGCCGTCCCGGGCCCCGCGCCGGATCGTCCTGCTGACCGGCCCCTCGGGGAGCGGCAAGGGCATGGTCGCGCGCCGCTCCGGAGTGCCCGCGCTGAACCTCGACGACTTCTACCGCGAGGGCGATGACCCCTCGCTGCCGCGCCGTTTCGGCATCCCGGACTGGGACCTGCCCGCCTCCTGGGACGACGGCGCGGCGCTGGCAGCGCTCACGGCGCTCGCCCATGACGGCGCCGCCGAGATCCCCACCTACTCGATCGCGCAGTCCCGGCGCACCGGCAGCACACGGCTCGAGATCGGGGACGCGCCCGTGCTGATCGCCGAGGGGATCTTCGCCGCCGAGCTGATCGCGCCGCTCGCAGCGGCCGGGCTGCTGGCCGACGCGATCGTGCTGGACCGCCCGGTGCCAGTCGTGTTCGTGCTCCGGCTGGTGCGCGATCTGCGTGAGCACCGCAAGAGCGTCCCGATCCTCCTGCAGCGGGGTACGGCGCTGGCCCGCCAACAGGGACGGGACATGACGCGCTGGAAGCGGGCAGGTCTGCGCCCGTACGGTCTGCGGGCGGCCGTGCACCGACTGCGCGAGCTGGTGCAGCTGGCCGAGGCCGAGCGGCGCTGCCGCGCGGTGGGCGCCGCCGCGGCGCAGCTGCGGATCGCTGCGGTGTGCTTCCTGCGCGAGGCCCCGGCCGGCTCCGCCCACCGCACCGAGCTGCTGTGCGTGCGCAAGCACGGCACCGGCTCCTGGATGCAGGTGGGAGGCAAGCTCGATCCCGGGGAGAGCGCCCGCGACGCGGCGCTGCGCGAGGTCGAGGAGGAGCTCGGCGCGGTGCTGGAGGCCGCGGACCTCGAGGCGCTGGGGGACTTCGAGGCGGTGGCCGCGAACGAGCCGGGCACCGTGGTCCGCTCGAGCGTCTTCGTCACCCGTGCGCCGCTGCCCGCCCCGCTGCAGGTGCGGGCCGAGCTCGCGGACCACCAGTGGATCCCCGTCACCGACGAGGCCCTGCCGCACGGGGCCGGCCGGTTGGCGCCCCTGATGGTCCAGCACATCCTGCCCGCGCTGCGCCGCCGGGAGGCGGGCTCGGCCCCGGGAGCGACCGGGCCGAGCCGCCGGGGCTGAGCCCCGCGGCCACCGGGCCGCTCAGGCGATGCGGTCCTTGACGATCCGGCGTGCCGGGGCCGCAGTGCCGGGGGCGGCGAACGTCCACGACCCGGTGAGCGACTCGATCGCACGCGGCATGCGCTCGGCGGTATCGGTGTGCAGACGGGCGAGGACGTCCCCGGCCCGGACCTCGTCGCCGATGTGCGCCTCGATCTCCACCCCGGCCGCGGCCTGCACGGCCTCGCCGGGGCGGGAGCGGCCGGCGCCGAGCCGCCAGGCGGCCACGCCCACGCCCATCGCGTCGAGGCCGGTGACCATGCCGTCCTCGCTCGCGCGGACCTCCTCGACGTGCTTCGCGACCGGCAGCGGCGCATCGACGTCCCCGCCCTGGGCGGAGATCATCGCGCGCCAGGAGTCCATGGCGCGGCCGTCGGCGAGCGCCGCCTCGACGTCGGGGTCGCGCACCCCTGCCGCCTCGAGCATCTCCCGGGCCAGGGCGCAGGTCAGCTCGACCACGTCGGCGGGGCCGCCGCCGGCGAGCACCTCGAGCGACTCGCGCACCTCGAGGCCGTTGCCGGCGGTGCGCCCCAGCGGCGCGGACATGTCCGTCAGCAGCGCGACGGTGCGCACGCCCGCGTCGGTGCCGAGGTCGACCATGGTGCGGGCGAGCTCGCGGGCGTCGGCCTCGTCCTTCATGAAGGCGCCGGCGCCGGTCTTGACGTCGAGGGTGAGCGCGGCGGTCCCCTCGGCGATCTTCTTGGACATGATCGAGGAGGCGATCAGCGGGATCGCCTCCACGGTGCCGGTGATGTCCCGCAGGGCGTAGAGCTTCTTGTCCGCGGGGGCGAGGCCGGAGCCGGCCGCGCAGATGACGGCGCCCGCGTCCTCGAGCTGGGCCATCATCTCGTGGTTCGTCAGATCCGCGCGCCAGCCGGGGATGGCCTCGAGCTTGTCGAGGGTGCCGCCGGTGTGGCCGAGCCCGCGGCCGGACAGCTGCGGGACGGCGACGCCGAAGGAGGCGACCAGGGGCGCGAGCGGGAGGGTGATCTTGTCCCCCACCCCGCCGGTGGAGTGCTTGTCGGTGGTGGGCCTGGACAGGGCGGAGAAGTCCATCCGCTCGCCGCTGTCGATCATCGCGTGGGTCCAGCGGGCGATCTCGGGCCGCTCCATGCCGCGCAGGAAGATCGCCATGGCGAGCGCCGCCATCTGCTCCTCGGCGACGACGCCGCGGGTGTAGGCGTCGATCACCCAGTCGATCTGCTCGTCGGCGAGGCGGTCGCCGTCGCGCTTGGTGCGGATGACGTCCACGACGTCGAAGGGTTCGACGGCGGGGGCTGCGGGGTCGGTCATGAGGTGCTCCTCGAGGTCGGGCGGCGGCCCCTGACGGACCGCGCGGGACGGGGCCGCGCTCTCGTCGGCCCCGGTGGGGTCAGGGTCGGAGGTCGTCGGGTCCGAAGGCCTGCGGCAGCACCTCGTCCATGCTCCGCGGGCCCGCGGGGGTGAGGATCACGAGATCCGGTGCTGCGTGCTCGGACAGCAGCTGTCGGCAGCGGCCGCAGGGCATCACCACGGTGCGCTCGTCGCGGCCGAGGCTCTCGTCGCCGCCCACGCAGACGAAGCGGCGCAGGCGCCCGCCGCCGCCGGCGATCAGTTCGCTGATCAGCCCGCACTCGGCGCACAGGGTGACGCCGTAGCCGGCGTTCTCGACGTTGCACCCGCGCACCAGGCGACCGTCGTCGGTGAGGGCGGCGGCACCCACCCGGAAGCGCGAGTACGGGGTGTAGGCGCGCTCCGCGATCTCGCGCGCCGCGCTGAGCAGCTCGTCGAACTCGGTGCCGGACGGCCCCCGCACGGGGCGTTCGCTCATGCTCATGCCCTCGATGGTCTCACTGCTTGATGTAGGGCTGGCCGTTCGCGGCCGGCACCCGCACCCGGCCCACCACGCCGGCCACCGCGAACAGCGCGACGACGTAGGGGAGCATCAGCAGGAAGTCGCCGGGGATGGAGACGCCGCCCTCCCCCGCGGACATGGTGCCCAGTCGCAGCTGGAGCGAATCCGCGAAGGCGAAGGTCAGCGCCGCCAGCAGGGCGCCGACGGGGTGGTAGCGGCCCAGGATCATCGCGGCCAGGGCGATGTACCCCTTGCCGGCGGACATCTCCTCACCGAAGGCGACTCCGGTGCCGATGGTCAGCGTCGCGCCGCCGAGGCCGGCCACGGCCGAGCCCAGCAGCACGTTCTTCCACCGCGTGAGGTTCACGTTGATGCCGACGGTGTCGGCGGCCTTGGGGTGCTCTCCGACCGAGCGCACCCGCAGGCCCCAGCGGGTGCGGAACAGTGCGACGGTCAGGCCCGCGACGATGATCCACATCAGGTAGACGAGGATGTTCTGCTCGAACAGCGCCGCACCGACCAGGGGGATGTCGGCCAGCAGCGGGATCCGCAGCGTGGGGAGGCGCATCGGCGCGTTGAACAGTCCGGGGTTGTCGCTCATCACGGAGCCGAAGAAGAACGAGGTGAGCCCGATCGCCAGCACGTTGAGCACCACGCCGACGATGATCTGCTGGACGTGGTACCCGACCGCGAACATGGCCAGCAGCGCCCCCATGAACATGGCCACGATCGGGGCGGCCAGCAGGCCGATCCAGACGCTGCCGGTGATCGAGCCGACCAGGGTGGCGCCGAAGGCGCCGAACAGCAGCTGGCCCTCGATCGCGATGTTGATGACGCCCGAGCGCTCGGAGAGCACCCCGGAGAGGGCACCGAAGGCGAGCGGGACCGCGAGCACGATGGTGCCCTGCAGCAGCGTGGTCACATCGAGCGTGCGCTGCGAGATGACCCAGGTCATGAAGGCCAGGATCCACGCCACCGCGAACACGCCGATCAGGGGGATCCGCACCCGCGCCGGCGGCCGGGCCACGCGGGCCTGCAGCACCCACAGCGCGGCGGAGGCGAGCAGCGCGATCACCGACAGCACGATCGAGCCGGCCATCGAGGGCAGCACGAGCCGCTCGGGGATGAGCCCCAAGGGGTTCATGTCGCTCGGATGGACCACCACATAGGCGGAGTCGACCCCGGGGATCCCGCGCAGTCCGAACGCCACCAGAGCGAGCAGTCCCATCACGGTGGTGACCACCGGCAGGTGCCACCAGCCGGCGGGGCGGGTGTCGTCGAGGGTCCTGGCGATGACGGAGTCGTCCGTGACGGCGGGCGTCGTGCTCATCGCTCCTCCTCCTGGTCGTCGGTGCGGTCCTGGGGGTGCGGCGCCGGGGGCGGCGGTCCCCCAGGTGCCGAGGGCGTCGGCGGAGAGGCCTCCGGACCGTCGCTGGTCGACGGATCCGCGGTGGCGTCCGTCCTCGCCGCGTCGGACGCCGTGGCGGCGGTGGCCGCAGCGCCGGAGGCCACGGCGGCCTTCTCGGCGCCGGGGCGGGCACGACGGGCACCGCGCACGCGGGCGCTGCCTCCGGGATGGTCCACGCGGCGCAGACCGATCAGGGTGCGCACCAGGGGCGGGGCCGCGATGAACAGCACCACCAGCACCTGGATGACCTGCACCAGGTCCAGCGGGACCCCCTGGTTGGACTCCATGAAGCGGCCCCCGGTGGACAGGCCCGCGAAGAGCAGACCGGCCAGCACGATGCCGACCGGGCCGGAACGGCCCAGCAGCGCCACGGTGATCGCATCGAAGCCGATGCTTCCGGCGACCCCCTCGGTGAGCCGGCGCTCGGTGCCGAGCACGTGGACGGCGCCGGCCAGCCCGACCAGGGCGCCGGCGACGGCCAGCACCAGGAACGCGGTGCGTGCCGGGGAGATGCCGGCGACCTGGGCGGCGCGCGGGTTCGATCCCACCGCGCGGAAGTGGAAGCCGATGGTGGAGCGGCTCATCAGCCACCACAGCGCGACGGCGGCGCCGGCGGCGAGGAACAGGCCCGCGTGGAGGCGGAACCCGGAGCCCAGCAGCAGCGGGAGCGCCGCGTTCTCGCCGACCGACGGCGAGGTGGGCTGGGACTGGTTGGCGCCGGTGAACGCTGCGGTCTTCAGCGCGAAGAACAGCAGGTAGGTGGCGATCCAGTTCAGCATGATGGTGCTGATGACCTCGTTCGCGCCGAAGCGCGCCTTGAGGAAACCGGCGATGCCGCCCCACATGCCACCGGCGAGGGTGCCGGCGAGCAGGCAGATCAGCAGGTGCACCACGATCGGCAGGTCGAAGGTGAAGCCCACGTACCCGGCGGCCATGGCACCGGCGATCAGCTGCCCGGTGCCGCCGATGTTGAACAGACCGGCGCGGAAGGAGACGGCCATCCCTGCGGAGGCGATGATCAGCGGGGTCGCGACGGTGAGGGTCTCGGTGAGCGGGCGGAGCCCGGCGGCGAGCGCGGGCAGCAGCACGTAGGTGCCGGTGCCGCCGGCCTCGCGGACGCTCTGGGCCGTCCGCGTGTATCCCGGGATGTCGAAGATCGCGCCGCGGAACATGGCGCCGTAGGCGTGGGTGACGGACTGCCAGATCGCGGTCAGCGCGTCGGAGGGCCGGTCGAAGAAGTATCCGAGCGAGGCCCGGACCTCCTGGTTCGCGATCACGATCAGCACGGAGCCGATCAGGAAGGCGAACACGAAGCTCATCACCACGACCAGCAGGTCGCCGCGGGCGATCCTCTGCAGGGTCCGGGACAGCGCGGTCTGCGCGGTCTCCGCGGGCGGCGGCGGGGTCTCCGCGCTGCCGCCGCCGATGCCGGGAGTGCTGCTCTCCGCCACGTCAGGAGTGCTCATGCGTTCGTCTCCTCCCGCTCGTACCTCGCAGTTCGTCGACACACAGGACTGCTCATGCGATGTCTCCTTCATCGGCGAGCTGGGAGTCGGTGGTGCGGGCCCCGGCGGCGACGGCCTCACGGGCGGCGTCGACGCTGTAGCCGGCCATCATCAGGCCCAGCACGTCGCGGTCCTCGTCCCCGGGGACGATCCCCAGGATCCGCCCGCCGTACATCACGGCGATGCGGTCCGCGAGCTGCGTGACCTCGTCCAGCTCGGTCGAGACGATCACGACCGGGGTGCCCTTGTCGCGCTCGTCGAGGATGCGGCGGTGCAGGAACTCGATGGATCCCACGTCCACGCCGCGGGTGGGCTGGGAGGCGATCAGCAGGGCGAGCTCGCGGTTCAGCGCTCGCGCCATGACGACCTTCTGCTGGTTGCCGCCCGAGAGTGTGGAGACCGCCGAGCCGGCCGACTCCGTGCGGATGTCGAACTCCGGGATCAGCCTCTCCGCGTTCTGCCGGATCGGCCTCGGCCTCATCGCCAGGGCGCTGCCGAAGGGTGCGCGGTCGTGCTGGTCCAGCACGAGGTTCTCGGCGACCGAGAAGTCGGCGACCAGCGCGTCGTGGGTGCGGTCCTCGGGGACGAAGCCGACGCCCGCGTCGAGCACCTGCTTGGTGGTGCGGCCCACCAGCTCCTGCCCCTCGAGGGTCGCCGAGCCCTGCACCGTCTCCTGCAGGCCCAGCAGCGCCTCGGCGAGCTCGGTCTGGCCGTTGCCCTGCACACCGGCGATGGCGAGCACCTCGCCGTGGCGCACCTCGAAGGAGACGCCGTCGAGGGTGCGCGTGCCGGCCGCGTCGATCACCCGCAGATCGGTGACCTCGAGCGCCACCTCACCGGGCGCGGCCTCGGCCTTGTCCTGGTTCAGCGACACCTGGCGGCCCACCATCAGGGAGGCCAGCTCGGCCTGGTCGGCCGAGGGGTCGGCCTCGCCCACCACCTTGCCGCGACGGATCACGGTGATCCGGTCGGAGACGGCCTTGACCTCGCGGAGCTTGTGGGTGATGAACACGATCGAGGTGCCCTCGTCCCGCAGCTGGCGCATGATCTCCATCAGCTCGTCCGTCTCCTGCGGGGTGAGGACGGCGGTGGGCTCGTCCAGCACCAGCACCTCGGCGCTGCGGCTGAGGGCCTTGATGATCTCGACCCGCTGCTGGGCGCCGACGGGGAGGTCCTCGACCAGCGCGTCGGGATCCAGGTCGAAGCCGAAGCGGGCGGAGATCTCCCGCACCAGCTTCCGCGCTGCGGCGAGGTCGAGCAGGCCGCCCCTGGTCGGCTCGTGCCCGAGCACCATGTTCTCCGCGACGGTGAAGACGGGCACCAGCATGAAGTGCTGGTGGACCATCCCGATGCCGGCGTCCATCGCGTCGCCCGGGTCCGCGAAGGAGACCGGCGTGCCGTCGATGACGATCTGACCGCCCTCGGGCCGGTAGAGCCCGTAGAGGACGTTCATCAGGGTGGACTTGCCGGCCCCGTTCTCGCCCAGCAGCGAGTGGATCTCCCCCGGTTCGACGACCAGGTCGATGGCGTCGTTGGCCACGAAGGTCCCGAAGGTCTTCGTGATCCCGCGCAGTTCGAGTTTCACAGCGTTCGCTTCCGTCGGTGCGGGCCGGGCGGCCGGCCCAGCGAGGTTCAGACGTGGCGCGCGGCCCCCGCCCTCGCGGGCAGGGACCGCGCGCCGGTCAGCGGGGCTCAGGCCCCCTGCGGGGAGGCCTTCGACTCGACGACCACGTCGCCGCTGATGATCTCCTGCTCGAGGGTCTCCAGCTCCTCGGTGAGCTCCGCGGGGACCTCGTCCTCGAAGTCGTGGTAGGGGGCCAGGCCCACGCCGCCGTTCTCGAGGGTGCCCACGTACGGCGTGCCGTCGAACTCGCCCTCGGCGGCGCCGGTGATGACGTCCTCGACACCCACGGTCATCTCCTTCATGACGGAGGTGAGGATGACGGACTGCGCCTCGGGATCGGCGGCGTTGGTCTCGTAGCCGTCGGCGTCGACCCAGATCACCATGCGGTCCTCACCCTCCTTGGCGGAGGCGAGGGTGCCGGCGCCCACGGGCCCGGCGACCGGCATGATGATGTCGGCGCCGGCGCTGTAGAACTCGTCGGAGACGGCCTTGCCCTTGGACTGGTCCTCGAAGGTGCCGACGATGGAGCCGGACTGCTCCTCCTTGTTCCAGCCGAGCACCTCGACGTCCTCGCCGTGCGTCTCGTTGTAGTGGGCGACGCCGTCGACGTAGCCGTCCATGAAGATGGTGACGGTGGGGATGTCCACGCCGCCGTAGGTGGCGACCTTGCCGGTCTCGGTCATCCCGGCGGCCAGGTACCCGGCCAGGAACGCGGCCTCGGCGGTGTTGAACTCGAGCGGCTTGACGTTGTCGAGCTCGATCGGGTTGCCGTCGGCGTCCTGCGCGGTGGAGTCCACGATCGCGAAGTCGGTGTCGGGGTGCTCCTGCGCGGCCGCACCGGTGGCGGGGGCCAGCAGGAAGCCGACGGTGATGATCAGGTCGCAGTCCTGGGTGACCATGTTGTTGATGTTCGGGGCGAAGTCGGAGACGGTGGTGGACTCCGCGGTGCTGGTCTGGATCCCGAGGGCCTCCTCCGCGTTCTTCAGGCCCTTGTAGCTGGATTCGTTGAAGGACTTGTCGTCCCAGCCGCCGGCGTCCGAGACCATGCAGGCCTTGTAGTCGCTCGAGGCACCGCCGCCGTCGCTGCCGCCGCCCCCGGCGTTCTCCTCGGGGGCCGTGCCGCAGGCGGCGAGGGTCAGGGCTCCGGCGCCGGCCAGGGCGAGCGCACGCGTGATGCTCTTCATGAGGGTTCCTTCGTCAGGTGCGGGGCCGGGAGCGCCCCGTGGGTTCCGTGGCGACAGCGCTGTCGCAGTGCGCTTGGACCATATCCGCGCGGAGCACCCGCCGGGGGCCTGTTCGGTCCCAGTCCGTGAACCGTTATGAAATCGACGCGGATGTGCCGTACGGGAGCTCGCGCGGCCGCCCTCGTCCCGCCGCGCGGCCCGGTCCCGTCACCGGGGCAGCAGGTCGCGCTGGACGCAGGCGGCCGCGAGCACCGAGGCGCCGATGCCGATCGCCCGCTCGTCGATCATCAGGTCTCCCATGTGCAGGTCGTAGGTGCGCCCGCCCGGGGTGCGCGTGCCGAGCCGCGCGAGGGCGCCCGGCACCTTCTCCAGGTACCAGGCGAAGTCCTCCCCGCCCAGGGACTGCGCGGTCGGGTCGAGGTTGTCCAGGCCCAGCACGCCCTGCACGGCGGAGGACAGCACGTCGACGCTCCGCGGGGAGTTCGACACCGGCGGCACGCCGCGGTCGTGGCTCACCCGCGCTTCGACGCCCCACGGCCGCACCAGGTCGGCCAGGATCGACTCCAGCAGCTCCTCCGCCTGGTCCCATGCCTCGTGATCCAGGCAGCGCAGGGTCCCCTCGAGGGTGCCGCTGCTGGGGATCGCGTTGAAGGCCGAGCCGGCGTGGATGCTGCCCCAGGTCAGGTTCACGCCGGAGCGCGGATCCATCCGCCGGTTCAGCGCGGCCGGCAGCTGGGTGGCGATCGACCCGAGCGCGTAGACGAGGTCCTGGGTGAGGTGCGGGCGCGAGGTGTGCCCGCCGGCGCCGCGCACGTGGACGGCCACCGGATCGGTGGCCGAGGTGATGGGGCCGGACTTCAGGCCCACGTGCCCCACGTCGACGCCGGGGTCGCAGTGCAGGGCCAGGATCGAGTCGACGCCGTCGAGCACGTGCTGGCCGATCAGCTCGAGGGCGCCGCAGGGGTGCATCTCCTCCGCGGGCTGGAACACCAGGCGCACCCCGCGGCGGAGGCCGCCGGCATCGGCGACCCTCACCAGCGCGGTCGCCGCGCCGAGGACGGCGCTCATGTGGACGTCGTGCCCGCAGGCATGGGAGACGCCGTCGACGGTCGAGCGGAAGGCGACGGTGGTCAGCTCGGGGATGCCGAGCGCGTCCATGTCGGCGCGCAGCGCCATCAGCTCCAGGCCCGGGTCCTCCCCGGGGATGTCACAGATCAGTCCGGTGTGCGCCATGCGCTGCGGCGAGAGCCCGAGCCCGCGCAGCTGCTCCTCGATGAAGTCGGTGGTGGCGTGCTCCCGATGGGACAGCTCCGGGTGGCGGTGGAGGTGCCGGCGCACCGCGCGCAGCGACTCCTCGGACTCGGCGACCGTCCGGGCGATCAGGCCCGTCGGCCCCAGCATCGACCGCTGCTGCGCGGTACCCAGCAGGACCTGCTGCGACTGCTCCACCTGTGCACTCCCCTGCAATCCGTCGGGACGGCCCCGTCGCCGGTGCGGCGGGGTCGACGCCCTCGCGGTGGCCGCTGCGGGCGGTCGACGTCAGCGCAGACGGCCCAGTCCGCGCTCGTCGAGCCGGGCGACGAGCGCCGGGAGGTCCTGCGCCTGTCCGTCGGCGAGCACCAGCAGCGCGTCCTCGGTGTCGACGATGCTGATGCCGTCCAGCCCGACCAGGGCGATGTGGCGATCCGTCGCACCGTACACCGTGGCCCGGGAGGAGACGGCATCGACCGTGGCGCTTCCCAGCAGCCGGACATCGCCTTCCGCCTCGCCGCGCTCCGCGGCGGCGCTCTCGGGGACGGCCCGGCCCGGGTGCTCGCGCAGCTGCCGTGCGAGTGCGGCGAAGTCGCCGACGTCGTCCCAGCCGAAGGCGGCCGGCACCACCGCGACCTTCCCGTCGGCGGCCAGCGGCTCCGCCAGGGCGTGGTCGATGGCGATCGCGGTCAGGCGCGGCCAGACCCGCTCGAGGACCTCCCGGTGCTGCGCGGTGCCGTGCGCGGCGGCGATCTCGCGGGCCCCGGCGGCCAGGGAGGGGATCTGCCGCGCGAGCTCGTCGAGCAGCACCGACGCCTTCACCACGAACATCCCGGCGTTCCAGAGGAACCTGCCGGTGGCCAGGAACTCCTCCGCGCGCCCACGGTCCGGCTTCTCGACGAAGCGGGTCACGGGATGGGCCCCGGCCGGGAGCGGGCCGGGCGTGCCGGGGGCGCGGCGCCGCCCGGGCGCCGCTCGCTCGATATACCCGAACCCGGTGGCCGGCCGGGTGGGTGCGATCCCGACCGTCACCAGGTATCCGCCCTCGGCGGCGGCGCGGGCCACCGCCACGGAGTCGGCGAAGGCATCCGGATCGTCGATCAGGTGGTCGGCGGCGAAGGAGCCGATGACGGCCTCCGGTGCGTCCCGTTCGACCAGTGCCGCCGCGAGCGCGATCGCCGGCATCGAGTTGCGCGGGGACGGCTCGGCGACCACCTGCGCGGGGCCGACGCCCGCCAGCTGCTCCCGCACCGCGGCCTCGTGCGCGGCCCCCGTCACCACGATCGGCGGCCGGTCGGCGAGCGGCGCCAGTCGCTCCACCGTGCTCTGCAGGAGGCTGCGGCCGGTGCCCGTGAGGTCCAGCAGGAACTTCGGGCGGGCACGGCGTGAGAGCGGCCACAGTCGCGTCCCGGCACCGCCGGCGGGGATCACGGGCACGAACGGGAGCGGGGGCATCGACCCAGCGTAACGAAGCGGGCCCCGCCCCGGAGGTGGCCCCGGAGACCTTCGGCGGCTCGCTCGGGAACGCACAGCACGGCCCCTGCCTGGTGCTACGCTGGACAGGCCCCTGTCGGGGGCGATGATGATGTCGCCGTGTCGTGAAATGCCCGCTCGCGGGCGGTCCACGTCGCGACCGCCGTCCGGAGCATCGATCCGGAGCACTGCCGGCCGCACTCCACGGCATCTCCTCACTGTTCCCGGCACCACCTCGACGCTTCTGGAGGATCTCCGTGGCTTCAGCCCAATCCGGGACGCTCTATCGCGGACGCGAGGGCATGTGGTCCTGGGTCGCTCACCGCATCTCAGGAATGCTCATCTTCCTGTTCCTGCTCGTGCACGTCCTGGACACCGCTCTGGTCCGTGTCTCCCCCGAGGCCTACAACGAGGTGATCGGGCACTACAAGACGGTGGTGTTCGGGCTCGGCGAGGTCGGTCTCGTCGGCGCGATCCTCTTCCACGCCCTCAACGGCGTGCGCCTGATCCTGGTGGACTTCTGGTCCCAGGGCACCGCGCGCCAGCGCTCCCTGTTCTGGGGCGTCGTGGTCGTGTGGGTCGTCCTCATGGCCGGATTCCTCCCCCGCCACCTCATGCACATGTTCGGAGCGTGATCACGATGTCCACCACCTCCATCCCCGATCCGAGCACCCGCTACCGCCGCACGGGCCAGCGCGGCATCAACTCCGAGATGCTCTCGTGGCTGTTCATGCGCGCCTCCGGCCTGCTGCTGGTGATCCTCGTGTTCGGCCACCTCTTCGTGAACCTGTGGCTGGGCGAGGGCGTCAAGGGCATCGACTTCGCCTTCGTCGGCGGGAAGTGGTCCTCCCCCTTCTGGCAGGTCTGGGACCTGCTGATGCTGTGGCTGGGCCTCATCCACGGCGGCAACGGCGTGCGCACGATCATCAACGACTACGCGCGCAGCGACCGCCTCCGCCTGGTCCTCAAGGGACTGCTCTACTTCGCCGTGATCGTCACGATCATCCTGGGCACACTGGTGATCTTCACCTTCGATCCCTGCCCGGTCGGCGCCGAGCCGAGCCTGCTGCCCTCCATCTGCGAGGGCTGAGCCCCTCGGAGGGCCGGCCCGCCGGCTCTTCCTCCCCACACTTCCCGGTCGACCCGAAACGGAGCAGTCACCCGACATGCAGACCCATACCTACGACGTGGTGATCGTCGGCGCCGGCGGCGCCGGCATGCGCGCGGCCCTGGAGTCCTCCAAGCGCGCCCGCACCGCGGTCGTCACCAAGCTCTACCCCACCCGCTCCCACACCGGCGCGGCCCAGGGCGGCATGTGCGCCGCGCTGGCCAACGTCGAGGACGACAACTGGGAGTGGCACACCTACGACACCGTCAAGGGCGGTGACTACCTGGTGGACCAGGACGCCGCCGAGGTGATGGCCAAGGAGGCCATCGACGCGGTGCTCGACCTCGAGAAGATGGGGCTGCCCTTCAACCGCACCCCCGAGGGCAGGATCGACCAGCGCCGCTTCGGCGGGCACACCCGCGACCACGGCGAGGCCCCGGTGCGCCGCTCCTGCTACGCCGCGGACCGCACCGGCCACATGATCCTGCAGACGCTCTACCAGAACTGCGTCAAGCAGGACGTCGAGTTCTTCAACGAGTACTACGTGCTCGACGTGCTGATGACCGGCGATCCCCGCAGCGACGAGGGCGTGCGCGCCTCCGGCGTGGTCACCTACGAGCTGGCCACCGGCGAGGTCCACATCTTCCGCGCGAAGTCCGTCGTGTTCGCCTCGGGCGGCTTCGGCAAGATCTTCAAGACCACCTCCAACGCCCACACCCTCACCGGCGACGGCCCCGCGATGGCGTTCCGCCGCGGCATCCCGCTGGAGGACATGGAGTTATTCCAGTTCCACCAGACCTGCCTCGACGTGCTAGGCATCCTGATTTCGTCGGC